>CAIOTH010000109.1 GCA_903861145.1 uncultured Bacteroidota bacterium
AAGTTCGGTAAGCTTAATTTTCAATTCCTCTTTAGTCATCCGCGAAAACCGTATTTATTTTTTGAAGTCTTCAATCATTATTTTTTCTCTGGCACCACCTGCTTTAATTTTTTGTTGCAGGGTAATCATGGCATGTATCAAAGCCTCGGGGCGTGGGGGACAGCCCGCAATATATACATCAACAGGTATTACGTGGTCGGCACCTTTTACAACACTGTAAGTATTATAAAAGAAAGGTCCGCCCGAAGTGGCACAGGCCCCCATGGCAATAACATACTTAGGCTCGGGCATTTGGTCGTAAAGCCTCTTTAATACAGGCGCCATTTTATTAACTATGGTTCCTGCTATAATAATAACATCGGCCTGGCGTGGGCTGGCGCGGGCTACTTCAAAGCCAAAGCGGCTCCAATCGTATTTTGCTGAGGCTGTGCTCATCATTTCGATAGCGCAGCAACTTGTACCGAAAACCAGGGGCCATAGCGAGTTTGAACGGGCCCAGTTTAACACATCATCTAAAGCGGTAACCAATACGCCACCGCCGGGTGTAGGAACAACCGTACCGGGGAAGGGAGTGCTGAACTCGTCGGCTGCCGGGGTTGTGGTGTTGGTTATGTTATCGGAATCCATTGAATAATAAAGTTGTTTTGACTACATCCATTTTAATGCGCCCTTTTTGTGCGCATACAGAAATCCCACAAACAGTATGAATAAGAAAATGATGATTTCGACTAAGGCAAGCATACCCACTTTTTTGGCAACTACTGCCCATGGGTACAGAAAAACTAATTCTACATCGAATACAAGAAACAGGAGTGCAAAAAGGTAATACCCCACGTTCATTTGGTTCCAGGTAGTGCCTTGTGTTGGGACGCCGCACTCGTAAGCCTGGCCCTTTTGAGGGTTATTGGATACTTTAGCGAGTAAGCGTGAAACCAATAAGCCTCCCCCTGCGAAAGCAATGCCGCAAATGGCAAGAAGGATAATAGATGCTGAACCCATTTTTACTAATCTACAAGGTTAAGTTAATGACAACCTGTTCGTGTTCAAAGACAAGTATGATAAATTAACCCGAGCTTACAATTATTTAAGGAATAATTTTTTTCACAAATTTTTTTACAGTTTTAAGCTGATTTGTTCAAAACCCATATATTTGAAAGTTACAAAAAACATTAAAACCTAAAACTATGGCAATTAAGATTACAGATGTGTGCATCAACTGTGGTGCTTGCGAACCGGAGTGTCCCAATGGGGCAATTTATGCTAATGGAGATAATTGGAAAATGGCCGACAAAACAGGTGTGCATGGATCGTACACCCTGATGGATGGTGCAGTAGTTGACGGAGATGCCTCGCAGGCAGCCGTATCGAACGATTACTTCTATATTGTTACCGATAAATGTACAGAGTGTAAAGGTTTTCATGATGAGCCACAGTGTGCATCGGTTTGCCCGGTAGACTGCTGCTTACCTGATTTGGACCATGTAGAAACCGAAGAATCGCTATTGGCAAAGAAAGCCAAGCTGCATTTAGAGTAATTGCGGCTTTTAACACGGATGTTAAATTCGGGTTGCGTGATAGAAATCATGAAAAAATAAGGGCCAAAAGCTCTTTCTTCGATGTCGGGTATTTAAGTGCCTGATCGTAGTTATATTATATCCGGCTTTAGTTCTGTTTTGACAGAAAGAAGTATGGGAAATTTAAAAGCAAGTTTGATAAATGGAAACAACATTAGAATCGAAATCGCCGCGTAAAACAATTACCCAGGAAACAGATAGCGTAGTTGTACGCTTTTCGGGAGACTCGGGCGATGGTATGCAATTAACCGGTATGCAGTTTACTGATACCAGTGCTTTTTTAGGACAGGATATCAGTACCTTCCCTGAGTACCCTGCGGAGATACGTGCCCCGGCAGGTACTATTGCAGGGGTATCGGGTTTCCAGGTACACTTTGGTAGTAAAGAAATTTTTACGCCGGGCGATTTTTACGATGTAATAGTTGTAATGAATGCCGCTGCTTTGAAGGTGGATTTGCCACGTTTGAAAAAGGGCGGGGTAATTATTGCCAATACTTCGGGCTTCGATTCGAAAAATATGAAGCTTGCGGGTTATCCTGAAACAGCTACTAACCCTTTAGAAGATGGAACGCTGACCAACTATCGCCTTTACAAAATTGAGGTTACCAAACATACCAAAGAGGCCTTGAAAGATTCGGGGCTTGGTATGAAGGAAATTGAGCGTTGCAAAAACATGTTTGTGTTAGGCGTTCTTTTCTGGATGTTTGATAAGAGCATGGATTTTACCATCCAGAATTTGAAAGATAAGTTTTCGAAGAAGCCTGATATTTTGAACGCCAACATTACAGCGCTTAAGAGTGGCTGGAACTACGGTGACAATACCGAAATATTTACTACCCGTTACAGAACAACAGCTGCAAAATTACCTGTAGGTGTTTACCGTAACATTTCGGGTAACCAGGGTTTGGCTATTGGTTTGATTGCCGCTGCCGAAAAGGCAGGCCTGCAATTATTCCTTGGTTCATATCCTATTACACCGGCATCGGATGTTTTGCATGAATTGGCAAAATATAAATCGAACGGCATAAAGACTTTCCAGGCGGAAGATGAGATTGCTGCTATTTGTTCGGCCATTGGTGCTGCTTATACCGGTTCGTTAGGTGTTACTACTACATCGGGCCCCGGTATGGCTTTAAAGACTGAGGCTATGGGCCTTGCTTTGATACTTGAAATACCATTGATTATTTGCGACATACAGCGTGGTGGGCCTTCAACAGGCTTACCTACCAAGACTGAGCAGTCGGATCTTTTAATGGCTATGTATGGCCGCCATGGCGAATCGCCGCTACCTATTGTAAGCGCTGCTTCGCCGGCTGATTGTTTTGATGCAGTTTATGCGGCTGTTAAGATTTCGTTGGAGCACATGGTGCCGGTTATATTTTTGAGCGATGGTTACATTGCCAATGGTGCTGAGCCATGGAGGTTCCCTACTGAAGACCAGCTTGCTGATATCACGGTGAAGTTTGCTACTGAGAATAATAACCCTGACGGTAAATTCCTTCCTTATAAGAGAGATGCAAATGGTGTTCGCCCATGGGTAGTGCCAGGAACAAAAGGCCTTGAGCACCGTATTGGTGGATTGGAAAAACAAAACGAAACCGGTAACGTAAGTTACGACTCGATTAACCACGAAGTAATGACCAAGCTTCGCGCTGAGAAGGTGGCTAAGATTGCTGACTTTATACCGTTGGCAAAACCCGATAGCGGCAAAGACAAGGCTAAAGTTTTAGTGCTTGGATGGGGCAGTACCCACGGTGCTATTAAAACCGCCGTGCTTGAATTGATTGAGGATGGTTATGATGTTGCACACGTGCATTTACGCCACTTAAACCCTTTCCCTAAAAACTTAGGTGAGTTGTTGCATAACTACGACAGGATATTGATACCTGAAATGAATTGCGGACAATTGCTGCAATTAATAAAGAGCAAATATTTATTGCCTGCGGTTGGTTTAAATAAGGTGCAAGGAATGCCGTTTACTACGGAGGAAATCAGGAACAAAATTATTGAGGTTCATAACGCATAGTTCAGGGTTTCGAGTTGGAATAGAAGCAAATTAATAAGCTTAAAAAGAAAAAATGGAAACAGTAACAGAAAATACAGCACCGGTTAAATTAACTGCCAAAGATTTTACCAGCGACCAGGAAGTTAAGTGGTGTCCCGGTTGTGGAGACTATTCGATATTGAAGCAAGTACAAACTGTGTTGCCTGATATGGGCGGCGAGCGTGAGAAATATGTGTTCGTTTCGGGCATTGGTTGCTCATCGCGCTTTCCTTATTACATGGCTACTTACGGCGTGCATAGTATACACGGGCGCGCACCGGCTATTGCCAGCGGCGTTAAAATTGCCAATCCTGATTTGAATGTATGGATGGTTTCGGGCGATGGTGATTTGCTTTCTATCGGGGGCAATCACTTTATACATATGATGCGCCGTAACCCGAACATTAAGGTGATGATGTTTAACAACGAAATTTATGGTTTGACCAAAGGACAGTATTCGCCTACTTCGGCTAAGGGTATTGTTACCAAGAGTACTCCTTATGGCTCGGTTGATGAACCGTTTAACCCGGCTGAATT
>CAIOTH010000110.1 GCA_903861145.1 uncultured Bacteroidota bacterium
CCACCAGCTCCACTCATTTTTATAGATAACCAATTGTAAATCAATCATTTACGATTGGTTATTTTCATTTGGGGGAAACCAAAGGGGAAACTTTTTAACCTCCAACTCCCCTAAACGCCTAAAATCTGTTACAGGCAATAGCCGCCCCGCGTAACAAAAAGATTAATTTTCCAAAAACAAGCGTTTGAGGTCATAATACATGAGTCTTGACCCATCTTGCTCGTCCTTTTCGGTCAAATACAAAAAGCCATTTTTTTCATAAAAGCTTAAAGATTGTTTATAGGCATCAACAGTGATATTTAGTGTGTATTTCGGGCTACAAACCTAGAAAGATATTTTATAGCCAGTTTAACATAAGGTTAAAACTTGGATATACAATCTAAAAAATGTCATTTAAGGCATTTAAAGCACCCCTTTCGTTATTTAATAAGGCAAAAAGATGTCTTTGGAACCATAGATGGCTGTATGGACATTACCATAATAAGCCACAGAAATGTATAAATATGAAACAAAAATCAGGGCCGACTACTTGTCGGTCCTGATTCCGTTTTGTTGCATAAGCTTCTTTAATTCTTCAAGTTGCAGTTTCAATTGCGAAACATCACTTGCATCGGCTTTCCCGGTTTTTAAGGAAGTATTATCATTTTTCAGTTGCGCATTTTCAGCTTTCAATAAATCAACCTGTTTGCTAAGCTCTTGTATTGCGCTTATACCTAAAGTATATAAACGATCATAATCAACTGTACGGAAATCTTTTACCTGTTTACCATAAACAAATAGCTTTTCGTTGCTACCGCTCCAGTTTTTTACTGTAAATTCTCTGGCAGAAACGATTTGAGCAACTTCTACATCTTTATTTCCTTGTTCAGTTATCACCCTAACCATATCTCCTGTAACTAGTTCATGAGGCTTACCAACGATAATTAACAGGTCACCGGTGGCCTCATTGTAACGGGTTGATTCTGCCAAGGCATAAATGTTTGGTAGATAGTTAATAGATCTGTCAACTGCCTCAGGGTATACGTTTTCAACTTCCTGCGCAATGAATCCCTTTTTATAGTTATTGCCATTTGCAACTTTATCAATGTAATGGTAATCGGTAACTCGTAGTTTAAGCAACCTTTCAAGGTCGGCACGGTTATCGCTTACGCCCATAATCTCCTTAACGCGTGCATCTGATACTGCATCAAATTGTGCTGCAACTATCTGGCCGGTCGCTCTTAACGACACATTCGAAATGCTGGCTGTTGTAGAAGCTGTGGTGCCGCTACTTGGCAAATAACCATAGGTACTGGATGGATAAGATGCGGAAGTTTGAATGTCGAGCGGATATGATGGTGAGCTTGTTCCGATACCCACATTTACGCCACTTCCCAATACCATTGAGTTTGAAGTTGAAACCGATGCATTGGCTCCAATCGCAGCGGCATTGGTTAAGCTGTTGGTTGATGGCTGCGCGTTATACCCAATAAATGTGTTTGATGAGCCCGAGGTATTGGTGCTTCCAGCGGTATAACCAACGGCGGTATTATTACTTCCGGCATCAGTATTGTTTAGTGCTAAAGCGCCCACGGCAGTATTGTCGCTACTATTGCTGCTGTTAAGGGCCGATGCGCCCATGGCGGTATTATTTGCGCCGCCAATGTTGCCTACAAGCGTTGCAAATCCCATCGATGTATTGTTACTACCGGTGGTATTGGTATAATTCGAATAGGCCCCCACCGCAGTATTTTGACTTGCGGTATTTGCTTGCAGGGCAAAATAACCCATCGCTACATTCCATGTACCAGTTGTTGTGCCATTCAACGCCTGGTAACCAAAAGCCGCGTTTTGTGTGGTATGGCCGGCAGTTTCCTGGCTTAATGCCTGGTATCCAAAAGCTGTAGATTGATTATTGTTCAGGTTTTCTATAATACCGGCCTGGCTTCCGTTTACTTTAATCATTAGGTCCTTGTTGTCGCTGGTTCCTATATAATTGGTGCCGGTTGTAGTACCGCTATTACCATTTAGGCTCCAACCACTGCTAGGAAGCGTTGTCGGATTAATCCATGTGCCATTACCTGCTGCATCTGTTTGCAGGATATAACCATTTGTAGGCGAAGTAGTCATTTGAAAATTGGTAGTAGTGGTTTTACCGCTTACCTGTAAAGTGCTTGCAGGGGTAGTAGTACCAATACCCACATTACCTCCATACTCATTCAATATCAAATTATCATTAGTTGCCAAATTCGTTCCGGATCTGCCTTGTATATCATTACCATTATAACCTAATATCATACCTTTATTATCAGTTGATTCAGCTATAAACACCGGGGCATTACCGGTTGTGTTAAACCCAGCAATTGGCGACATGTTAATATAGATAGATGCTCCCACAGTTAGTTTGTAAAGCGGGCTTGCCGTACCTATACCAACAAAGCCACTATTGTTATTATAGATATTACTTCCGGAGGTGGTCCAGTCGCTATTCAGCGTTGTTCCACTATAACTTAATCCCGTTCCCGCTATAACTAATGACGTGCTTGGGCTAATCCAACTACCATTGCCTGCCGCATCGCTTTGTAAAATGTAACCATTAGTTGCACCATTGGTCATTTGGAAATTGGTGGTAGTAGTGGTGCCATTTACCTGCAGCGTATTAGTTGGCGTTGCGGTGCCAATACCTACATTGCCACCAAATTTATTAAGTACCAGAATACCGTTACTTGTAAAATTAGCGCCTGATCTGCCCTGAATATCATTACCGGCATACCCAATCATTACACCCAGGTCATCGGTGGTTTCGCCCACAAGTAATGGTAGGTTATTGGTACTGTTTACCGTTGCTTCGGTGTTGACATTAGCGTTAAGTGGTGCACCCACGGTAAGCTGATTGTTTGGAGAAGCGGTACCCAGGCCTATCCAACCGTTCCACGTTATTCTTGCCTTCTCACTATTAGCAGTTCTGAAAACAAGATCTGTAACGTCAGTAGTTCCTAA
>CAIOTH010000111.1 GCA_903861145.1 uncultured Bacteroidota bacterium
ACCGTTGACCCCATTACTGCCCTGTCAATACAAGTATTAGCCCCTACCTCAACGTTGTTGCCTATCACAACGTTGCCTGTCTGCGGTATTTTTTTGTAAGTACCATCAGGTTGCGGAGCAAAACCAAAGCCATCGGCCCCAATTACAGCACCCGAATGGATAATGCAGTTAGCGCCTAACTTACAATCATTATAAATAGATACGTTAGCGTAAACAATGGTATTGTCGCCCACTTCGGCATTGTCGCCTATGTAGCAGTTGGGGTAAATTTTTACGTTCTTGCCAATCTTTACTTTATCACCCACATAGCTAAACGAGCCCAGGTAAAAATTATCGCCGTAAGTAGTATTCTTTCCGATTTTTGAGAACTCTTCAATACCTGCCGATTTTTGGCTATTGTTCATAGCGGCATACAAATCCATCAGTTGCTGAAACGCAGCATAAGGTTCAGTAACCCGTAAAACGGCCGAGATGTTGTTGGGGTTATACTCTAGTTTATCATCGCACAGTAAAATGCCAACAGTAGCCGTTTGGGCATATTGATAGTATTTGGGATTAGCCAAAAAACAAAACGAATCCTTATCCGCTTCCTCTATTCTTGCAAGTTTTGAAACCTTTGTATCAGGGTTACCCTCAAGCTTCGCACTCAATATTACCGCTAGTTCTTTCGCTGTTATCTCCATCCCTCTTCTTCTGATAATTGGATTTAAACGTCCTGTTTAAGATTTATTGTGTTAACGTTAATTTATTTTTAGAAATCGGCTAAGCTTTATTTTCCAGGCTCTTGGGATAAAACACGTAATACTTGGTTACCGCCACACTCAGCATCGAAATATTCAGCTGGTCGCTGGCTTTGGCAATATCAATTATCTCGCCTTTGTTGGTCAGGATATTAATACGGTTTTCGTTCGGGTTATAAGCATAATTGCTGGTCGAATCAGAAAATACCAAAAAAGCCGCTTCTTCTTCAGTCAGTTTAAATTTTTTCATGGCCGCTTCATTCAAATCCTTAATGCGGTTTGTTGAAAAAGGCTTGTCTGCAATTTCTATTTTAAAAAGCTTGCGGTCTAATATGGCTTCGCAAAGCGTACGTAACACCTTATCGTTGCTATACTGCCAGTATTTAAAGGCGGCAAAAATATCAACGTCATCAAGGGCCGAGTAATAACCTATGGCCGCCTCATCTTTTTCAAAGTCCTTCAGTTTAACTGGCTTACTCAAAAAATAGGATAGGGCAGGAGAGGCATCAATTTTTTCGCCCTTGCTAATCAGGTAGCGCGCGCGTTCAATAGCTTTAACAACCATTTGCTCAACACACAACACGGTTTTGTGCAGGTAAACCTGCCAGTACATTAGCCTACGGGCAACAATAAAGTTTTCGATAGAGTAAATACCTTTTTGCTCAATCAACAGGTTGCCATCGCGCACAGTCATCATTTCAATAATCCGCTCGTACGAGATTGCGCCTTCATTAACCCCTGAGAAAAACGAATCGCGGGTCAGATAATCCAACCTATCAACATCTAACTGCGACGATACCAGCTGATGCAAAAACTTCTTCTTGTACTTGCCTTCAAATATTTCGATGGCCAGGCTTAGCTTACCTTTAAAATGGGTATTAAGCCTGTGCATGTATATTTTCGAAATATCCTCGTGGTGCACTTTCGAAAGCAAACTGTTTTCAAGCGTATGCGAAAACGGCCCGTGACCAATATCATGCAGCAAAATGGCGATACAGGCTGCCAACTCTTCCTCTTCGGTTATTTTATGCCCCTTTATTTTTAAGATAGAAAGCGCCTTGCGCATTAAAAAGAAAGCCCCCAACGCATGATGAAAACGGGTATGTATGGCCCCCGGATAAACATAATCGCTCAATCCCAACTGCTTAATCCGCCGCAGGCGCTGAAAATAGGGGTGTTCAATAATATCAAATATCAACTCGTGCGGAATGGTTATAAATCCGTGCACAGGGTCGTTAAATATTTTGCGTTTGTTCATTATGCGCCGCGAAGAAAACCCTTATTGGGGGAAAATGGAAATAAAAATTGCGGTGGCATAATTTGTTCGTTGCAAACGCGTTTTTAAGTCATTTGTAATAACCTCTTATCTTTAATTAATGAAGATTGGCATAAGACTTATTTTATCGCTAGTAGTTATGGTTGCTTTGTGGGGATGCAAAAAAGACGCTCCCGGCATTGACCTGTTGGTAGGCACATATAAAGTTAGCGGGTGGCTGCGCGTGGGTGGATTCACTCAAACATTAAACGATACTTTGCTTAGGATTACCAAAGCTGACAACTGGACTATACAATTTATGAGTAGCAGTTGCGATTCGACTTTTAGGCCGATTGCGTTGGTATATTACTCGCAGAATGATACCAGCATTGAATACCAGTTACTTGATGGAAATTCACCCAATGCGGCAGTTATTTTATTCCCTACTCAGCTTACAGGTTCTTTTACTTATAGAGATGAGTTTTATTGTAGTGGTGCAGCCAATACCTTTGCAACATTATACGGCACCAAGGTTCAATAATGAGCAAAATAAAAAAGCCCGCCGCTTTTCAGCGACAGGCCTTTGATTGTACGGGGATGAAAAACCTGACTAGTGAACAATAGATATTTTACCCGATGCCCTGTTTCCATTAGCATCTTGCGCAGTGTAGAAGTAAATACCGGCAGCAAGCTTTTCTACATTTAAGGTATAGAAGGTTTCATTGCTGTTGTTTTTAGCTATTACATTGCCAAGGGCATCGGTAATTTTTAATTCGATGTTGCCGGTAGCGCCTTCAAACTCAATGCGGGCTTTATCGCTGGCCGGGTTAGGTAATACCTGGGCTTTCATAGCGCTGGTGCTAAGTTTGGTAACATCAGTTGGCCAGTTAGACCTTAAGCTTTGGGTGGTATTTGTAACCACCGCAGTATTAGCATCAAAATAAATGTAAGCCGTATTGTTGATTTGAGTGCCTAATGCAAGGTTGCGTTTGGTCTTTACGGTATACATTACAAAGCCTTTGCTGCTATCAACGTTGTGCAGGCTATCGGGTAAGTTAATATCGGTAAACGTAAAGGTTAAAATACCGTTGCCTGTAATTTTAAATGTATAAGGCGCGCTTGATGCACCGGGTTGAACTGTAGAAGGGTCAACGTTAGGCGATAAAGTATCTGTAATAACAATCAGGTTAGCCGGTGCGTTGCCATCGTTTTGGAAACGGATGGTGTACGTAAGCACGGTATCGGCAGCAGTAAGGTTGCCTGCGGGCGAAACTTCTTTCTCATTCGGGTCGTGCGAAGCGCTCACAATGTCAGAAAGATACTGGCTGTTGTTTGAAGGGTCGCAATCGTTTACAACAGGTGTAATACTTGCAGCAGCCGTAAGTGGAGTGCCCAATGATAATGTAGAAGGTATGTCGAAATACATGATTACCTGGTGTTGAGGATCTAGCCATTGCATGGGTGCAAGGTTATTATTGATGTCCCAAGTAATGGTGTGACTTGCTGCATCGTATGATGTATAAGCAGGTGTGGTGTTAACCAAAGTAATATTAGGGTCGTGCACAAAAGTAAGCACACCACTTGCCACCGAAGTTAATCCCCAGTTATAGTAGTATACCCAGTACTCGCGTTGCTGACCGGGTGCCGAACCTTCGTAACCCATATGCACACCTAAATCAAAAGTAGCGGTACCATTACCTACGCTAAAGTTATTGCCTGATGATACCTGGCCTATAGCAGTAAAGTTGGCGGAATAAGACGAAGTGCAGGAGTTAATGCTGCAATTAGTTTGATAATAATTAGCCGTAACTGTATATGTGCCCGGAAATACTTGTAAATCGTAAAATCCGTTTGCGTCAGGGCTAGCGTAGTATGATGAACCGTTTGTGCCGGTGGCAACAAGATAAGCATAAGTTACAGCTTGTTCCCCCTGGTCGAAGGTGCAGTTTCCGTTGGCATCAACAAACACATTACCGGTAATATGGTCGTAGCACGATGGGTCAAGCTGTATAAGTACGCTGTCGCCATACTGCGTATAGGTGCAACCATTGGCATCAGATACTTCTACATTTAAGTAGGTATAAATTGCCAGGTTGGAAACCGTTTGCGAATGGCTGATAACAGTGTTGGTATTTGTATACCAGTCAAATTGCGTCCACGTAAAGCTATAGGGTGCTGCACCTGTACCGCTGATTATTGCGGTGGCGGTGCCAGTGTGTAACGAAGTGTCGCAAGCGGTTGGTGTTGCACTAATTGAAACCGTAAAGCCGGGTACGCCAATCAAAGATTGTCCCACTACTGCCGTACAGCTATTGGCATCGGTTATGGTACAGGTATAAGTTCCGGCAGGAATATTTGTAAGGCCCTGCGCGGTACTGCCGGTTGACCATAGAAAGGCAAAGCCATTGGTATTGCCGTTTATATTAGCATCGGCGGTTATTGAGCCATCCGAATTTCCACACGTTGGGTCCGCCGCTTGCCCGATGAAAGCATTGAAGCCGGGTACATATGACACATAGAAAGAAGTACTTGCGCTGCAATTATTAACATCTGTTACGGTAAGATTATAGTTGCCACCACTGGTAAGGCCGGCTATTGTTGCCGTGGTTGCCCCGGTGGACCATAGGTATCTAAAAGGCGCCGTTCCGTTGTCCATGTTTACTGCAATGGAACCTGTAGTCTGGCAGCCAAGGTTTACAACGGTAGTGCTGAAAGAATCAATCCACAACATCGTTGCACTAACATACGTGCTTTGGTCAGCCGAACAGCCGTTTGCATCAGTAATTGTAACAGCATAATTGCTGTAATTTGTAAGGTTGCTGATGGAAGAAGTAGACTCGCCATCGCTCCAATAGTAGGTAACAGTTCCGGTGGTTCCGGTGGGTATAGCCGTAAGAGTGGGCGTACAAACGGGCCCCGTGGTAGAAATATTTACTGCCGCTGTGGTAGTTGCAATTACAGTATCCCTAACCTGGAAAAAGCAACCGCTGGCATCGGTAACATCGGCATCATATATACCGCCCGCCAGGTTACTTAGGTTGGTTGTAGTAGCGTTATTAGACCACCAATAGGTATAAGGGGCTGTTCCGCCATTGGGGGTAGTAGTTATACTACCCGCATTGCCGGGGCAGGTGGTATTGGTTATTACTGAGGTAACGTTTATAACCGAAGGTATAGTAAACTGGGTTACTGCCGAATCGCTGCCATTAAATGCATAAACCTGGTAAACTCCTGCCGGTAGGTTAGTGAAAGTTGGCGATGTTTGCCCTTGATACCAATTGGATTGCGGCGATAGTTCGGCAAGTTCAAAACTGTAGCCCCCAGTGCCACCGGTTACGGTAAAGGTAACCTGGCCGTTATTAGTACATGCGGGGGTTACCGACGGGGTAATAGTTACCTGCCCAAAGCCCGAAAGCCCGAAGAGCAGTAGAAGCAGCAATGTTATACTGCTGATTTTTTTAAATTGTGTTTTCATGTGAGTATGATTTAGTTGTTTAAAATTTCTTTTGACGATACAAATGTATGACCTCCATAACCCGCAAGAAAGGCGAGTATGCAAAAATATTACACATCCAAATAGATATTTCTGAAAACGCAAGGGGATAGGTGAAGTTTAATCTTACGTTGATTCGGGCATATTATTCACCATTTATGCACCCCCTTTCATAAGACGCAACTTATTCTGCTTCTTTTTGTTTGAAATTAGCCACCCTAAACACCAGAGTTAATTATTATAACCTTTAAAGCTACATTATGAAAACTTGCATTCATTCTCTTTTAATAATTTGTTTCCTTTTTTGCGGTACCACACAGTCAACGGCGCAAAGTTCTCACAACGTTAAAGTTGTAGGCGATTCGGTGGACGATGCTAATTCGGATAAGCCTAATACGCAAACGCACACAACACGCACTATACTCCATACGGGTAACCGGGGCGCAACTTCGGCCACAGGAAATGAAGGACAGCCCTCTAATCCTCAGAGCGCAAATCAACCCTCTAATTCTACTGCTGCCGATACCAGTGGACAGGCAAGTGGCGCAGGTGCTGCCAATCCAAATAATTCATCAACAAATGTAACAAGCACCACAGGTTCAGAAACTACCAACACAAATTGCGGACATTTTTGTTGGGGATGGCTTGGCTTACTTGGCCTTTTAGGACTTGCAGGGCTTATAAAACGGAATCCAAATAAATAATTACCCATAAACAAAAGTAATGGCCAGAACTAAATACCATCAACAGGGTTTAATTCTGGCTATTGTTTTTAACTCTCCGAATCTATAGCATTTAAATATTCTTTATTCTTCTTAACAACCATTGCGCACAATAATTTGTTTCAATTACCTTTATACTTGAGTAATTAAATATTTACCTTTTACTCACTTAAACAATACAACACTAAAAAATAACCATGAGCCAAATAACAATACTGTGGGCAGACGATGAGATTGATTTATTGAAGTCTTCAATTATGTTCCTTGAAAATAAAGGGTACAAAGTAATAGCAGTTACCAATGGCAAAGATGCGGTTGACCGCGTGCAGCAAAAAGGAATAGATGTGGTTTTTTTGGATGAAAGTATGCCCGGCTTAACGGGACTTGAAACTCTTTCTCGCATTAAGCAGATCGATAATCATGTGCCGGTTGTAATGATAACCAAGAATGAAGAGGAAAACCTGATGGAAGATGCCATCGGTTCGCAAATTGCAGATTACCTCATTAAGCCTGTTAAGCCTCAGCAAATTCTTTCGAGCCTGAAAAAAATTATTGATAACAACCGGCTGGTTTCCGAAAAAACCACCTCCTCTTACCAGCAGGAGTTTCAGAAGCTGTTTATGACCATGCAGGAAAACCTGGACTATAAGCAATGGGCTGAGTTATACAAAAAGCTGGTTTATTGGGAAATAGAATTGAACAAGTCCGACTCGAGCATGGTGGCGGTTTACGATTCGCAAAAGGTGGAGGCCAATAAGGAGTTCAACAAGTTTGTAATTAAAAACTATAAACGCTGGATAAATAGCGAGCCCGGCGATGATTCTCCTATTATGTCGCATACGCTGCTGCGCCAAAAACTAGTACCACTTTTAAAAGACCCCAAGCCAACGTTCCTGGTATTGATAGATAACCTTCGTTACGACCAATGGAAAGCTATACAGCCTTTAGTGATGGAGAATTTTAAAGTGGATGAGGAAGACGCCTTTTATGCAATTTTGCCCACAGCAACCCAATACAGCCGCAATGCGATTTTTGCAGGCATGACACCACTTAAAATACAACAACAGTTTCCTGATTTTTGGAAAAATGATGATGAAGAAGGTGGTAAGAATTTACACGAAAGCGATTTCCTCGAATCGTTTTTGAAGAAAACATTGCACGAGCCAATTAAGCACCAATACGTAAAGATTACCAACCACCGCGATGCCGAATTGTTGGAAAACAACATCACCAACTACCTCAATAATAAGCTTACAGTTATAGTGTACAACTTTGTTGATATGCTTAGCCATGCGCGCACCGAAATGGAAGTTTTAAAAGAGCTGGCAAGCGATGAAGCCGCCTACCGTTCATTAGCTGTTTCCTGGTTCGACCACTCGCCGCTTTTAAATGCTTTAAAGAAGTTAGCAGAAAAAGACATTAACCTGCTGCTTACCACCGACCATGGCACCGTTCGAGTTCAGGATCCTTCGCGCTGCATTGGAGACCGCGAAACTACAACCAACATCCGTTACAAAAGCGGCAAGAACCTTAATTATGAGGACCGCGATGTATATGCCGTTAAAGAACCCGAAACCATTGGCCTTCCTAAATCTCGGTTAAGTTCTACCTATATATTTGCTAAAGAGGATAAGTTTTTGGTTTACCCCAACAACTACAATCACTTTGTAAACTTCTATAAAAACAGCTTTCAGCACGGGGGCATTTCGCTCGAAGAAATGATAGTGCCTGTTATTAAGTTAAGTAAGAAGTAGATTTTAACTATTAATGTTAAGGTCAACTATTCTTAACCAAAACTTAATGTTTAACTTTGGTGGCTTATCAAATGGGTGCCATGTACAAAACATTTTACACGCTATTATTTTTAATTGCTTCTTCATTCGCTTTTAGCCAGGTAGCTGATCGATACCCGTATATTCAATCGCCGGACCAAGCCAGTGTTATAATTGCCTGGAACAATGCCACCAGTGGTATTGGAAGCGTAAATTGGGGAACATCTTCAGGCTCACTCACTAATACAGTCAGCGATTTTGCTTCAACGCAATTGCACGCGCTTACTATTTCGGGTTTGCAACCTAATACCAAATATTATTACCAGGCTGTTTGCGGTAGTTTTCAATCAAATATTGAATACTTCTATACCGCCAAGCCCGATAATGTAAGACAAATGGATTTTGTGGTTTACGGCGATTGTGGTTTCAACTCAAGCCAACAGGATAGCATTTCGGCTCACATGGCAACAACACCTCAGGATTTTGGTTTAGTAGTTGGCGATGTAGATCAAATAACGGGTAATAATTATGACGTAAACTACTTTTCGCATTACACCGGCATGACCAAAAATGTTTGCCATTTTACGGCTGTTGGTAACCACGATACCTTAACTAACCAAACCAATTACATCAACCAGTTTTATTTGCCGCATAACAATCCGGCCAATAGCGAATTATATTATTCGTTTACCTGGGGGCATGCCAAATTTATAGCCCTTGATGGCAATATTGATTGCTCAATTGGTTCAGCGCAATATACCTGGCTAGAAAGCGAATTGAAGTGTAACAATAGCGAATGGACCTTCATTTATTTTCACCAACCACCATGGACCAACGCCTGGGATATATCATACGTAATTCCTTTTCAATACTGGTATCAATATGAAGGTAATGTTGATATGCGAACAAGCCTGGTGCCTTTATTCGAAAAATACCATGTTGATGCTGTGCTGAATGGCCACGCCCACGATTACCAACGTGGAGTATACAATGGTGTACATTATTTTATTGCAGGCGGTGGCGGTACTTCAACTCCAGACACACATAGAAATAGCAACGCACCGAATATTCAGTATGAGCAGGATGTAAATAACTTTATGCATTTCTCTATTAACGGCGACTCGGTTCATTTTTATGCTTTGGGGTTAACCGGTGCGGCTATTGATTCGGGTAGTTTTACTAAAACGTTTGCTCCTTATACCGCCACTATTTCAGCACAAAATGCCGGGTGTGGTGCTTTAAATAATGGCAGCGCTTTGATACAGGTAAGCGGGCCGCGTGAGCCATATACTTTTAGTTGGAGTAACAGCAGCACAACAGCGCTAAATAATAATTTAACTGCGGCTACTTACTTTGTTACCATAACTGATACTAGTGGTTGTATAAGTAGTGACAGTGTTATTGTTTCAACAACCGATTCTATTATACACATCCAAATTTCAGCCGCGCCAACAGGTTTAACCGTACAATTGAGCGCAAGCCAGGCAAATGCCGGCACATATACCTGGGTTTTAGGTAATGGGGTTGTTTTAGCTGATACTACATCTTCGCTAACCTATACCTACGCCGATACCGGAACCTATGCTGTTGAGTTAATTACCAACGAAAACTGCGGGGCCGATACTGCTTACCTGGCTATTGACTTAAACGGCCACGCAACAAATGTTTTAAATGTTGAAGGCAGTAACTTTGGCCTTACAGTGTTCCCTAATCCTTTTAAAAACTCAACTACACTAATAGTAAGTAGCCGGGTTATCCGTAATTACGATGTTGCTATATATAATATAGAAGGGCAGCAAATGAAAACCATGCATGGCATTACGGGAAACCAGTTAACTATTTATAATGATGGACTTGCGGCTGGTTATTATTTGCTGGCAGTTACCATTGACCATACTACCGCTACACTTAAACTTGTGGTTCAGTAGGCCGTAATTGTTCAAAGAGGTGCGCTGGCGTCCTCTACCTTATCAAGAAGCCACGTTCCCCAAAAGCGTTACAATTACACAAGCTGCACCTTGTAGCAATTCAATACTTCGTTGAGGTATAACCAATCGCGTTGCACCTTGTAAAAGCGAAAGAACTGCATTTACGCAAGCTATAATTCTGAATAATCTGCCGATTAAAGGTAGTTTTTGGGTGAAAACGTAGGAATGGACCTCATTTATACATGTAATACGGCTTATCAATGCATCGCAGCATTGTATCTCTGGTCAATTTAAGCAAGCCATACAAGGGCTGCTTTGTATTATTTGTTTTACGATTTGTGGCGAAAAAGGGAACCAATTTTTTTTCTCCTCGTTAACAAATACAAAATACCCCCTGCATTTCCAGACCCTTATAAAACAATTATGAGAAATCGAATTTTTACCATCGTGCTTTTAGCCTCTTTTATGTTCGTTGGCCGCATTTTCGGTCAAAACGTGGGTATTGGAGAGCCTAATCCAGGAAGTAAACTATCAATAAAAGGTGGTTTATCGGTAGGTACCACCTATTCGTCCCAACAAGCTCCTGATGGGGGCTTGATTATTGAGGGACGTATGGGTGTGGGAACCAGCGTACCCGATACAAACGCGATTATAGATATGTCGGGTTCAGGAAAGGGTGTAAAGCTGCCAAGGCTTTCCGCTACGCAACGTACCTCAATGGCTGGCCCTTCTAAGGGCTTAATGATATTTGATACTGATTCAAATAGCATTTTCTTTCATGATGGCACCAACTGGCAGGGTTTGGTAAATTTATCGGCCATAACTAACCTGGTTACCAACCTTACAGGCGGTTTGTTAGGTGGTGGCGGTGGTAGTGGTTCAAAATGGTACACCGGTAGCGGTGCACCTTCGCTTTTAACGGGTGCTACAGGCGATATGTATCTGAATACTGCAACAAGCGATTACTACCAAAAAACAAGTTCGATAGCCTGGACATTACAGGGCAACCTGGCAGGACAGGGATATGGTTCTACCTCAACTACCAGTAATACTATAGGTACCGGCTCTAAAACATTTACCACCCAAACTAACCAGGCTTATCAAACCGATGACCACGTAAGGGTTGCGGGCGCTACGGCTAATTACATGGAAGGTACTGTAACATCATATTCAGGAACGAGCTTAGTTGTAAATATTACGCGTACTGTAGGTAGCGGAACATATACAAGCTGGAATATAGGGCTTGTTGGTGATGTTGGTGCTACAGGTTCCACCGGTTCGGCCGGCCCTACAGGTAGTAACGGAACAAACGGAACAAATGGCGCAACCGGCGCAACTGGTGCTGCAGGAACAAACGGAACAAATGGAACAAATGGCGCCGCAGGCGCTACTGGTGTTGCCGGAGCACAAGGTGTTCAGGGTATACAAGGAGTTGCCGGGGCTACCGGTGCAGCGGGTGCTGCAGGTGCTGTTGGTGCGACCGGTTTAAAGGGGGCAACGGGTGCAACCGGTACTAACGGCACAAATGGAACTAACGGAGCGGTAGGTGCAACAGGTGCTCAGGGAACAGGATATCTGGCAACTTCCACTACAAGTTTAACCTTAGCAACCGGGGCACAAACAGTGGCTACTCAATCTGGTTTGGCTTACCTGGCTAACGATAAAATAAGAATTTCGAATTCATCGTCCAACTACATGGAAGGAACTGTAACATCGTATTCAGGAACTTCACTGGTAGCAAGTATTACCCGTATAGTTGGTAGTGGCACATTTACTGCATGGAACTTAGGTATAGCCGGTGATGTTGGTGCAACAGGCGCAGCCGGAACTAAGGGTACAAATGGAGCAGTAGGAGCAACGGGTGCCCAGGGCATACAAGGTATTCAAGGTGTAGCGGGTGCAACAGGGGCAGCAGGAACAAACGGTACAAATGGAGCGGTAGGCGCAACCGGTGCTCAGGGCGCAACTGGTGCAGCAGGAACCAACGGTACAAATGGATCTAATGGAGCCGTCGGAGCAACGGGTGCTCAAGGTATTCAAGGTGTAGCTGGTGTAACGGGCGCAGCAGGAACAAACGGAACGAATGGTGCAATAGGAGCAACTGGAGCGCAAGGCTCTCAGGGGATTCAGGGTGTTACCGGTGCACAAGGTATCCAAGGT
>CAIOTH010000112.1 GCA_903861145.1 uncultured Bacteroidota bacterium
ACTTTATAAGCTACTCCATCCATTCGTATCAAAAGAAATAACGAAAACGCCATAATTACAAGGGGGGCATAATATGCTTTTATCCTTTTCGAAAACAACATAAAACTGAAGGCAAGTACATATGGAACCAGCCGTACTTTGCCAAGATTATTAACAAGGTTTTCGGCGGCTAATTTATTATGGCTATAAAACAAGGAAAATACTATCAGCGCCAAAATAATAGCATATAAAATACGCATTCGCCGGTTGTCATATTTGCTATGCAAAACAAACAAACCCAAAAGCGTTATACCTCCCGGTCCCATTTGCATCAATTTTATTGCAGAAGAAAGAATGATGAAAACACCGAAGAGTAGAAATGTTTTTCGTAAATTATGGATGTTATAATAATACAGTAACCCGATGATTGATAAGGAAAGTAAATAGGTGTAGTTATTAAGAAACGTTAAGTTAATTAAGCATATAATAATAATAAATACCAATAAGTTTAATATTTGCAATACCCTGATACGGCTTATCATAAATAACCCAATTGCTGCTATCGCCGGTACCGTTAGTAACATAATGTTTTTCTGAAAAAATATTGCAAAGGCCACCAGGTTAACAACACTCAATGTCCATAACAGCAACATATTAGGTTTGCTGCTCTTTCCTAAAGTTGGTGTGGCATCATCACTGGCAATTGAGGCTTTTGTATAAATTGCGTGGCTTAAATCAAGCAACGGCTTAAATACACGCAGCCCCCTATCCGGATTTTTATTACCCCACCAAACATAAGCGCCCACAAAAATAAAAGCAATAAAAAAAAGCATTTCAAAATGCTGCATAATAATCCCCGGGTTAACCGCAATTCCGCATACAAGCAAAAACAAAGCGGTTATTACCGTTGGTAGTATTTCGCCACTATACACAATTAGGAAGACAGGTATTACAAGGCCGAATGTTAAAATAGATTTTTTTGATAATATACCCAGAGTAAAGAAAAATGTCATCAACAGTAAATCCTTGTAATTTTTCCTGTCGGCAAAAAGCATGGCATACCTCCAACTCAATACTCCAAAAAGCATGGCTAACAGTTCGTCCCGGTTTTTAATACTGCAAACAACTTCAGTGTGTATAGGATGAAAGGCGAAAACCAGGGTAATAATTAAGGAAAACAGGTAACTGGTGCCTTTAAAAAAACGCCGCAAGCAACGGTACAACAGAAAGCACAAAAGAGAATATAATAACACGTTAATAAAATGGCTAACATGTGGATCGTCACCAAAAAACTGGTGTTCAATTGCAAAAGTTGTCAAAACAACAGGACGATACTCATACGAATAGCCCATGTTATCGGCGTAATAATTGCTTCTGAATATTTCCGGTATTGCACTTATACCTTGTGATGTGAGCCGGTGATTCTGAGTAACAAGAGTATCGTCAAGGTTATATCCGTTTTTTATTGACGAGACATATAAAAGAAAGGGTAACGCGAATGCAATTAAACAATAATTCCACCTAAAAAAAGTGCCGTTTTTAATTGAATTCCAAATGTTTTTTTTCTTTGTTTTTGATATCTGTTTCGCAGCGTTTGCCATTGCAACGAAGGTATATTTTTCCCACTTAATTTAATAGTACGTGCAATCTTATCCTTGCGCATCAATTATTATGCGGGTAAACCCCGGCTTTCGCCGAACCGGCCATTGATTTTATATTTGCCTCATTCATTTTTGCTATAATGGAAACTATATGAAAAAGAAAATCGCTTTTGCTGCGTTGATTGGTGTTTTGGTTTTGCTGGAAGTTGGTTTCCGGGCCTTTGGTTTTCGCGCTAAAGATACCAGTGGAAAATCGGCTATGCACATTCTGCCAAATACTATGTTTTCCATCGATTCGGTTTTTGGTGTTAAGCTGAATCCCGGCCACTATACAATTTTTCAACCTCATACCCAATATAGCGTTACAATTGAACCCTCCGGTCATCGCGCTACTTGCAATAATGACTCAAATGCTAGTTCAAAACATCCTGCAATTGTGTTTTTAGGTGGGCCATCCATGTTTGGCCATGGGATAGATGACAATGAAACTTGTCCCTATTTCTTTCAATCTCTTTTGCCCGGCTATAAAGTCAGAAATTTGGCCAGCCTTAAATCCGGACTGGCTGATAATTTTGTTGAGCTTAACCATTTAACCAATTTGCAGCAAGGCGATCTGGTAGTTTATGTTTATCAATCAATACACGACAATCGCGGTAAAATGTTTAACCGCAAATCGTTCTCTGAGGCTAATTCGAACTTACCTCTTAAACAGTTCCGATATCTTACTCTTGATAGTGGTTTGGCGGTACATTTTAATGATTACCGGCACATCTCATTCCCACTAAATAGTTATTCAGCGGCAATCAACTTCTTCGAAAATTACTATAACAGCTATATCACCAGGCCTACCGAAGAGAGCCATCTAATAGCAAAGCGCGCCATTTTAAGCATGAGCGATTGGTGCAAAAAGCAAGGGTGTAATTTTGTGTTGGTTTATTGGTATAATGATAAGTATACGGATGAAACCCTCGAATTTTGCCACCGGCACGATATAAAGGCGATGTTGGTTAAAGGCGATATACGCTTTAAACAAACAAGTGGTCATCAGTCTCTTGCCGATGGCAACAAGGCTTTTGCTGATAGCTTAATCAATCGCTTCGTGTCCGAACGGTTAATTGATGCTTCCCAAAACCAGGCAACCCGTTAAAATATTTTGAAGTAATGCTTTGCATCGCATAGCCTCGGTCCTGCAATTATGTTTTCTTCCTACAATTTCACCGCAACTTGGTAACTATAAAATAAAATGCCCCAAACAGATTACTGTTTGGGGCATTTTTAATATTTATTTGTTTTACTGCTTAACTATGCTTGTAACCCCGTTTTCGGTTACTGCCATTTGCCCACTGCAACCACCCGGATTGCTATAATCTATCGATTTAATTATCGTTGAACCGTTTGCAATTGAAACCGATGTGCCTTGAATATAGAAGTTGCAACCGTCTGTTTTGCAGTTTTTGATCAATGGAGTTGTAATCGAATCAACACCGGTAATGCCGTTCGGAAATGAACCTGAAGTGTAGCCGGTTACGCTGAATTGAAGATTTGAAAGCGGTGATGAATTTGAACCGGCAATCCATTCATATTGATAATTAAAATTAATGGTTGCAGCTAATGAATCCATACCGGTGTAACCGCCGGTTTCAGTTATAACCAGGTTGCCGTTTCCGTTAGTGCCTATATTGGTTAGGTTAATGTTGCCGTTAAGTTGGGTTATTGGGTAACCTGTTATGCTATAGTTTTGAAAAGTCAGGGTATAGGTGTTGTTAACCATAGTCAAGTCAGTATTGTCGTACGATATAATTGCAACTCCCGACCTTGTTTTTCCATCAGCCCCGGTGCAACCCGTTCCGTAGTTATAAGTTGTTGAATATGGTTTGGTAATTGTATCAACACTAATAGTAACACCACCACTGGTGTCCGCTATATTAAGATGGACTCCCATTCCCTTTTCCTTTTTCGACCGTGCCGACGAAAAAACCATACTGTTAATTTCATTTAGCAAAATGCTCATTGAAACCGTAGGAGTTTTCGATGTTGCCTTTCCCGTACTTATTGTTTTTGGCTTAATGACCTCTTTTTGACACGAATTTAATGTCACAGCCGTTATTAAAGAAATAAGGCAGAGTGTTAGCAAAGTAACTTTAGTTAGTGAACGAGTTTTCATTTTGTTTTGTTTAATTACATTAATCTATACCAACTTTACGCGCACCCGCAATAATTGTTGCGGGGCGCATTAATAAGCGGGCAACACCTCCCCATGTTTAATAGTTTGTCCCCGGTTTTTTGAAACAGCGCATGCATTACAATATGCTGGTAATGAATATATTGTTCCACCGCAACTCATGCCCTGTCATCACGTCCACAAGGTGTCGTTTGTTCTTCACCAATTATGGCAATCATTGCTACTTATAGCTATTGTGCTAAAGCGGTCATGTCAATTAAGTAGGGTTGCTGTCATTATTCTTACCGCAGCTTTTGGAATTCAGATTAAGTCTTACCGGCATTTTATTTTACCTCCTCTATAATAATCATGTATTTGAGTTTAGTCTTTCCTATTTTTACGGCAAGCGGTAAGTTTAAATCCCGCAAGCAGATATCCTAGAATAACAGTCACCATGCCCTTCACTACAAAAACAATAACATCCGAAGCTGAATCTCCCTTGGCTTACTTTGAGAAATGCTGGAATAGTAGGTCCTTACTGGTTTTAATGGTAATGCGTGAGTTAAACATAAAATATGCTGGTTCTCAGGTAGGTAAATGGTGGCTATTGATTTATCCGCTGGTCACCTTATTTATTTACAAGCTAATATCGCAGTATGTTTTTAAAGTGCAATCCGAAGGGGTCCCCTATGTTTTGTTCGCTCTAAGCGGTATTATTCCCTGGATGTTTTTTTCTTCCGTAGTAGCCAACTCTGCCAGTGTATTCCCGGCCAATCGCGACCTCGTAAAAAAATCATACTTCCCCCGCGCCCTTCTTTTAATTGTTAAGGTGGTTGTTGGCGTTCTCGAAATGGGAATAACCCTCCTAATCTATTTTTTATTGATGCTCATATTTCAGTTTCAACCCACCACCAAACTACTGCTTTTGCCGCTGGCCATTGCCTGCAATGCAATTGTGGCTTTTTCTTTTTCATTATGGATAACCGTTCTTTCAATGCGGTTTAGAGATATTTTTCAGGCCGTACCCCTGCTGGTAAATCTTATGCTTTGGTTAACCCCCGTATTTTACCCGGTAGCAATGATTCCCAAAAAATTTCTTCCTCTCGCATATTTTAATCCAATGACATTTGTTGTCGATGCTTATCGTTTTGTATTAATCGGGGCAACATTCCAACCTTTTAATTGGGTTATCTCACTCATCGTTTCAATACTTATGTTCATTACAGGAGTATTGGTTTTTATTAAGCGCGAGGACCGGTTGGTCGAAAATTTATAAAGCTGGCAACGCTCATGGACGTAATTCAGGTTTCCGATATATCAAAAAGCTTTTCGCCTCCGGGAGAGCAACATCCTTTTTGGGCCTTAAATAACATTTCCTTTAGCTTAAAGCAGGGCGATTTGTTGGCCATAATCGGTAAAAATGGAAGCGGCAAATCAACCTTACTCAAAATATTATCCGAAATATATAAGCCAACATCGGGTAAGGCACTTATTAAAGGTAGAGTTGCTTCTGTCCTCGATTTTGGTACAGGTTTTCATCCCGATTTAACCGGGCGCGAAAATATTTTCTTTTATGGGGCTTTAACCGGTTTCAAACACAGCGAGCTGGTTTCAAAATTTGATGAAATCCTGGATTTTAGCGGGCTAGCTGCATTTATAGATACACCGTTAAGAAATTATTCAAACGGTATGTTTGTTCGGCTTGCTGTTTCAGTCATCTTATCGCTACGCTACGATGTACTAATTTTAGATGAAGTGATTGGCGCTGGCGATTCTGAATTCAGGTTAAAAATGTCCGAGCGATTAAAGAGTTTTAGCGAAAATGGCACCACCATATTAATAGCCAGCCATAATATGAACGAGTTATTTAATTGTAATGCGGTTTTGTGGCTCGAAGCTGGAAGAATGAAAAGGTTTGGGTACGATAAAAATACTTTGGTTGAATATATGGAAGAAACCATCGGGGCATATAGGCAAAACCTGGCGGCAAAAGAAAGTGGTAATCAGGTAAGCATTGCTAAAATGGGTATAACCTACGGTGGGTTTAAATTGAACGAATTATGGCTCAGCGATAAAGGCCAAAATCCTAAATCAATGTTTGCCTACGATGAAGATATTTTTTTGCAGGTGAAAGCAACTACACTTCAACCGGGGGCATCATTCCCTTTCCAGTTTGGGGTTTTTGATTCTATGTCAAATTTATTGTTTGGCACATCTTACCAGCTTTTTAACCCTGATTTTAAGACAAAGCAGGTTGGCGATGAAATCTCGTTTACAGCCCTTTTTCCTAAATCGCTTTTCAACTTAGGGTCCTATTTTATTAATTTGTATGGATTGCATGATGATGGCAGATTTAAAGATCTGGGCAAAAATGTGGCCGCCTTTACAATTATTGCAGCCGAAAAGACCGCCTTTGCACCAAGGGGCAGTTTTATGCCCGGCGTTATTCGCCCCTTTATTAATTGGCAAATAACACAATAGCAATGCGCAGCATAAAAAATTCCTTCGGCATCTGTTCGCAATAATTCAATTGGTGCAAATAAATTTTAATTTTGATAAAATAGCCTGAAGGTTAAATAGCATAAAGAAATTAAAACCGATACATAACTATGAACCATTTAGTAGTTAAAAGGCCCGATTTTGGGTTTGCAAAAGACTCTTTAAACGCGCTCCGAAATACAGAATTGAAATATCTTATAATCGAGAACTTCTTTAACGAAGATGAGATTAAGTCTATTATTCACGATTTAAGGGCTTTGCCGAAAGATCTTTATTCCGAAACCAAGCCGGGATTTACGGTTTTCCCCCGTCATGCATTTAATATATCCAACCGCGATGAAGACATGCATGTTTATTTTTCTGTTTCAAACAAGGCAATTGATGATCTTAAGAATAATGTGCAGGTTGATGTGGTGCAGCGGTTTGATGACGTATTTAAAGAAGTGAACAATTCCAACCCGGTTGAAATTCTGGATGGCCCTGGCGATGGAATTAAATTTATTCCTGTAAACTTTCGGTTAATGACATCCGAAGTTGGTGCCAAGGCAACGTCAGGCATTCATAACGGCTCTCATGTTACTGCCCGGTGCGTTAATAGTACCTATAAACACCTTAACGGGCTTATTGATTTTGACAATCAGCTAAGTTTTTTCTGCTTGCTTCAAAACTGTAATGAAGGTGGCGACCTTACAATATATGACTACAAAGTGGATGACTACCCCAGCCTTTCCGATGGCCGGTACCTTACCAAACCCGGTAGCAATGTAGATTTACAGACCACAAAAAACAAATGCACAGTACATATGGAGCCCGGTGATTTAATAATATTTCCAGGTGGCCAGTTATGGCATAGGGTTGAAGTGGTGAAAAAAGGTGAACGCATTTCGCTTGGTGGTTTTGTTGCGGCAAGGTATAGCGATAATAGCTGGCACTATTGGAACTAAATAGCTGCAACAACTAATCAATTGATTTTATAATAAGCCGGAAGGCTCGATGGATAAATTCACTTTCATACAATGAATCACTTAGTTATTAAAAGGCCGGATTTCGGATTTGCCAAAGACTGCTTAAATGCGCTAAAAAAAACTGAGTTAAAGTATTTGTTGGTACAGGATTTTTTTACCGGCGATGAACTTAAAACTATTATTAGAGATCTAAGAGCGCTACCAAACCGGCTTTATACAAAAGCTACACCCGGTTATACGGTTTTCCCAAGGCCTGCTTTCAACATGGTAAATCCGGCAGAGGATGTGGAGGTCTATTTTACCGAGGCCAAAGAGGCCTTTATTAACCTCAAAAAATATATCGGTATTGATGTTGTGGCCCGCTTTAATGATGTGTTTAAACAGCTTAATAGCGCAAAGCCGGTTCAGGTATTACCTGGGCCCACTGATGGCTCAACGTTTATGCCAATAAACTTCCGGATTATGACTCCTGAGATAGGTACTAAGGCAACCTCGCACATTCATAATGGCTCAAATATAACCGCACGTTGTGTAAACGGAACATATAAGCACCTTGCTGATGTTGTTGATTTTGAAAATCAACTCAGCTTTTTCTGTTTACTCCAAAATTGTGCTGTTGGCGGAGATTTAACCATATATGATTTTAAACGGGAAGATTACCCCGCGTTGGTTGATGGCAGATATCTTATTAATGGAGATATTAAAATTGACCTGGAAACAACAAAAGAGAAATGCACAGTTCATATGGAACCCGGCGATTTAATAGTATTTCCGGGTGGCCAGCTATGGCACCGTGTTGAAGTTGTAAAAAAAGCCGAGCGCATATCGTTAGGTGGTTTTGCTGCCTCATCCTTTGCTGGTAGTAATTGGTACTATTGGATATAAAACATGATTTTTAAGCGATAAATCCGTTCCATCTTATGAACCATTTAGTAGTTAAAAGGCCCGATTTCAAATCTGCTCACGATAGCTTAAATGCACTTACAAGTTTAGATGTTAAGTATCTTTTAATTAAAAACTTCTTTGACGATGATGAGGTTAAATCAATTGTCAAGGATCTGAAAGCCTTACCACCCGAGCTTTGTACTGTCATTAAAACCGGATTCACTGTTTTCCCCCGTCAGGCATTCAACATTGCCGATCCGGGCGAGAAGTTAGATGTATACTTCTCGGCCACCGCCGAAGCCACTAATGATTTGAAAGCCCACTTTGGTGTTGATGTGGTGCAACGGTTTGACGAGGTTTTTAAGGAAATAAACAACGGCAATACCGTACAGGTGCTTAACGGGCCTGGCAACGGCACTAAATTTACACCGGTAAACTACCGCTTGGTTACGCCGGAAGGAGGAGGATTGAAGGGACCCTCCATTATTCACAACGGGTCAAATATTACAGCGCGATGTGCAAATAGCACTTATAAGCACCTCACCGGATTAATCGATTTCGATAACCAGTTAAGTTTTTTTACCCTTCTTCAAAACGCTCAGGAGGGAGGCGACCTTACAATCTTTGATTTTAAACGCGATGATTACCCGTCTATTGAACAAAACCGGTACATTATAGGCCGAAACGGCACAAAAGTGGATCTTGAAGCAACCAGCGAAAAATGTACGATACATATGGATCCCGGCGATTTAATGGTTTTTTCAGGCGGACAACTTTGGCATAAGGTAGAAATAGTTCAGAAGGGTGAGCGTATAACATTAGGTGGTTTCACCGCAATCAGGTACAGCGATAAAACGTGGCATTATTGGATTTAGGTGCGGGCCGGCAACTGTGGTCCATTCGCAAATTTAATTTTAGGTATTACCCTGTCAATCGGTGCATGTAGCAAATCACCTGCTATAAACTCCACTGGTATAAACATCATTTCGGTTAACGATTTTCTTACAACAGTTTCGTCAATTTCAGCAAGTATTTTACTCAGCCGGTTGTAAACCTCTTCTTTCTTTTCGGCCATCGCTCCTTCCGATAAAACATTGTAATTGTACAGTCGCTGAATAAATTTTTCTTTCAACGCGTCCAGGCTTTCTGCACCCAATTCCGATTTGGAGGTTTCATATTTATCTGCGCCTTCCGCCCATTTTTTAACCTTACCGCTAAGCGATTTAAACTTATTGATGTTCAATTGGGCAACATCTGTTTTAGCCCTGGCAAACGAAGCCATGTCGTACGCCGCGCCAACAATCTCCAGGTTATTTCTGCCCCAATTCCATAACGAAGTATGAAAAGGATAATGTACGTAATGGAACACCAACGGAATATTTCTTGTGTTGCAAAAGTTTACAAAATCGGGCATCTCGTGCCAGTTTTGGCGCATCACACAAACGTTTAAACTAATGTGCCTTTTCATTTTAGCCGAAAGCTCATAAATAGTATTAAATCCATTCATTACCCTTTCCAGGTTGCCGTTCTTTCTTACAACCGGGTAGTTCTCTTTATCTAATGAGTCAATCGAAAAGGAGATATTGAAATTACCGCTTTTAAACAAATCAATAATACGCTGGTTAACCAACGAACCATTAGTAAGAACCGATATCCTGGCCTTGGGATTAACCTTAACCAGTTCATCCCAAATGTCATAGTGCAGGTCAATCATAAAAGGCTCGCCGCCTACAAACCGCGCTTCATTTATATGTGGAAGAAATTCACTTAGCTGGGCTACAAATTGCTTGTCGTAAACCTGTTTAAAGGCAGGCTGCTTCTCACGGTTAACTCTTATAGACGATGAATACTCCCCGTTGCACATTATGCATTCGTAATTACAAGTATTACCTATTTCAAAATCAAGCATTAAGGGGTAATTCCCCTTGCTCTCTGCCGCCAGGTAATCATAATTTCTTAAAGCAGCACTATAGTAATTCGAATCAGCGATGTCCTTACCACATAAAGCGCATCCTTTTGAAAAATCGTTTAACTCCAAATGGCTTCTTAATTCCTTCAGTGTATCACCAAACCATATGTCACGTATGCTTTGGTTCGAAATGTTGCCTAAAATATGTTGGCGGTTATGGCTACACGCCAAAACATTACCGGAATGCGCAAACCTTAACGACGAAAACGGGGCATGGCAAATTTTGGCCAGGGCCCGTTTTTCCCGGGTATCATTATAGTCTTCAATACTTTTTTTATTTGGCCTTAAGGCGTCAGGTGCCCGCATAATTACAATGTTTTTTCTTTCTGTTTTCCGGTGGCAAAAAGAAAACCGTTTAGCGTAATATACTCAATAAAAAAAATTGACATCAGCCCGTAAGTTATGAATAACGATATTGATACCTCATCGGGATAACCATTCAGCCAACCACTAAAGCCACGGGCATAAAACACTACCATGTAAATCACGTAAATTAAAACGAAGCAATACCAGTTCCCAGGTCTAAAAAAGGAAGCGACGTTTTTATCAAAAAAATTTACGGTTCTTCTAACTATCACCGAACGTTTCCAATCAACTATAAATACGGTTAAAAGAAGAGGGTAATAGCCAAAACTAATATTCAATCCCAAAAACACCAATATATGGAACGTTGCAATGCAAAAAAGACTTAGCCTGAAATATCGTGGATAAAGTAACGTTAGCAGTGGACTTACCTCGGCAATCGCCGTAAAATAATCTCCGGCTTCCCAAAATAGTTTTGAGTGAAAGTGAATTAAAAAGGGGGCAAGTATTGCGGTTCTATGTGTAACGTAGTAATTAGTAACAAGGTAACCATACGTGGCCTGCGACGAAACCGAAAGCCATCCGCCGGCTATCTTTATAAAGCCGCTTGTAAAGTATGCAAATGCAATAAACATAGCCGAGTAATTAACCCAAAAGGTTGAGTTGTTGCTATTTTTTTTCAGCCCTTTATCTAAATAAGCATCTATCGAATATTTGTCCCCCCAGCCTGTTGGCGCCATTAAAAATGTGAATAATGGTACCAGGATGGTGCTGTTTATTTGCCCGAAAGCCCATGCAAACGAATAGCATATTATGAAGGAAATCGCAAAGCCGTACGATGCCAGTTTTGTTTTATAGCCGGCTAATAACATGACTGCAAAAAGTGGTATCGAAAAATTAAACAGGTGCAGCACTAACACAGGGGGAAACCGATGAAAGAAAAACGCAAAGCTGGGATACGCATGAAAAAATACAGGTGGAAATTCGCCCATCCACTCAAAATGATACATACCCGCAAAAAGCAGAAAGGAGGCAGATGTTGCTATCCTTACGAGTGCCAATTGCTCTGGGCTTAATTGATATTCCCCTAACCATGCCGAAAATCTATCCATCTATAATGTTATATGTTGAACTCTCGTTCGCTTCGTTTCAGCAATATTTATTGAGTCCGAAAATCCATACCGCTTTTCAACTTTGTAGAAATCAATCGAGGTAATATCGCTTCTTCCCGAAAGCATATACGTTTTTTGCCGTAACCACTTTATAAAAAGAGAGTCATGCGCCAGCTCAGGCCGCTCATTTTCTAATATCCAATGGGTACTTGTTGCCCGTATGGGTTTCGGCATATCTCCTAAAAGGTCGTGGTGGCTGTATGTAAGTGTATCTCTATTATTAAAATGTACAACAACAAGTGGTTCGGTGGTAGGTATATTTTGCATATCAAATTTACCATACCCAAACATTGGCATTACAACGGCAGGATAAAATTTGGTACGATTTACATACACAAAAAACTGCACAAACAGGCACAGCAATGATATGCTGAAAAATATCTTAAGTCTTTTTTCTGAATTACTGAAAACCATAAAGCTTACAACGAAAGATAAGCATTTTGAATCGGGTCAATTATTATATTTACCATGAGTGTTTCTAAATTAGATAACCTTTTGCCATAAAGTATTTTCAGCCAAAGCTAAAAGTGCGCAATTAAATTACGGTATTGTGAACAATTTTGGAAAAGCAATTATCACGCAACGCGAATATTTTGTTGCCGGCCACACCCGCGATATCGCTTTTAGGATTGAGGTGCTTAAGAAGCTGAAAAGCTTAATATCCAAATTCGAGCTCGAAATAATAAATGCCCTCAAGGCTGATTTGGGCCGAAGCGGCTATGAAAGTTTTATTACCGAGAATATTGTTGCATTTGACGAATTGAACGCTGCAATTACCAATCTTAAAAAATGGAGCGCTCCTAAATCTGTAGGCACGCCGGTGCAATTGTTTCATTCTAAAAGTCAGGTGGTTTATGAGCCGTTGGGTTTGGTGCTTATTATTTCGCCTTGGAACTTCCCTTTCCATTTAACTTTTGCGCCCTTGGCGGGTGCCATCGCCGCAGGTAATTGCTGTATGATAAAGCCTTCCGAGTTGGCTCCTAATTCCTCTGCTATCATTGCTAAAATCGTAAACGACAATTTTGATGCCGGTCACTTATTGGTTCACCAGGGTGGGCATGAGGTAACCCAATCTTTATTACAATACAGGTTCGACCATGTTTTTTTTACCGGTAGCACCGCAAATGGTATCGAAATTTATAAAATGGCCGCCGCAAATCTTACGCCGGTAACTATGGAGTTAGGAGGTAAATGTCCCTGTATTGTCGAACCGGATATAAATGTTGAAATAGCCGCAAAGCGCATTGCCTGGGGCAAGTTTTTAAACGCCGGCCAAACCTGCCTGGCACCCGATTATTTATTGCTGAATAAAAAAGTTGCAGCGCAATTTATTTCTCAATTTAATTCAACAATCGAATCGTTTTTTGGTAAAAGCCCACTTGATAATGACGACTGGCCGCGAATGATTAGCCCAAAGCATTTTAACCGGGTTCTGGATTTAATGAAGGATGGCAAAGTAAGTTACGGGGGTAATCATAGTGTCGAAAGTTTAAAAATAGCGCCAACCATTTTAGTAGATGTTTCTCTGCAGTCAAATATTATGCGCGAAGAGATTTTTGGGCCTGTTTTACCCATCGTTCTATACGAAAAAGTAGATGAGGCGATTGCAATAATAAATTCTTTAAGCAAGCCGCTTGTAGCATACGCATTTACGGGTAATGACACAATCAAACAGCGAATTGTAAATGAAACTTCATCTGGTGCGGTATCATTTAATGAATGTCTTATGCACGGCGCCAATGGCAATTTGCCTTTTGGTGGCGTTGGCCATAGCGGCATAGGGCGTTACCATCATCGTTTCAGCTTCGAAACATTCTCAAATGCAAAAAGCGTGTTCTCCCGCTCATTTTGGCCAGACCCTGGTTTTAGATACTCACCTTATAAGGGAAAAGATACCGCGTTTATCAAAAAGTTCATTTAGTGAGCGCGTAGTAAAGGATGGAGATATCACCTGCCGGTCAAAAGTTCAAACTTCTTTTCTATTCCCTTAATTTGGGGGTGATAGCTGTCAAAAAAATGAGCATGGTCTTTAGTCCAATCAGTCGTATTGGGCCCTTTATTTTCATGCGTCCTTTTAGCATCTATTAAACTAGTGTCAACTTCCAAAAATGCAGCCAGGTTTAAAACATTTGAAGATATCTCGTTGGTCCGTAGCAACAAAACATCCTTGTCAGCAATAAAATCAAGTATTTTATTGTTTTGGTTAATCCAATAGTTAATTAGCTTGGGAATAAACAGATTGGCTTTCTCTATCACCCTTTCAATGTTGCCGAACTCCGGCTTTAAAATTGTCTTTTCAAAAAGTAAATCAACATACATTTCGTGCCATATTTCGCTTGGCAAAACAGCTAACTGGTATGCTGTAAAATTTACAAAAGAATTAATCCACGATTTGCAGTCACGAAAGCTATATATGTATTTTACATTTTGCTCGGTATTTGATAACGATGGAATAAAATAATGATTGAACGTAGATATATCAGGCTTAAACTCGTTGGCGTGGTTGCGTGAATTTATAAAATCATGCCAGGCCTCATCTGGTAAATTCTCCTTGGTTCGCATCCAAATAGTATTCATGGCCTCAGCAAACATAAACTCGTGATTTGGGCCAAAATTGTATAACATGGCATATATGCTCGACGAGCCTGTTTTGGGCAGGCCTATGTAATAAACTTTGTGGTTTAAAGTTTTGAATGACTCAACCGAAGCCCCGCTATTCTTAAATAATCTATGAATACTCATATCAACACTAATCTGAAAAATTCAGAAAATTCAATTCTCTATTTCAACTTTTACTTTACTCCTTATATCACTGGGCAAGTGATTTGCCAGCGATAAAAATAAATTACGGCATAATTCATTATCAACCAATTTATCCATCACAATCGTTATATCAAACCTGTAATCGTATAGTGTACCAAGGGCTTTTCTTATTTTATTAGTCGATTGCTCATACGGCTGGCTCTCTGTCTCTGTCAAGGTAATCTCATTTTTATCTTTGTTAATCTCTTTATCGGCCCCAAACCATTCGTAATTAGTAAGCGCCCTATTGTTGGTAGCCAAAACATTGCCATAAAATTTTTTAATGCCAAACAGAAACCGGCAAATATCCATAAAGCTTATCATAAACAGTGCCGCCATCGAAGAGTCAAATAAATCTTCCGTTGCAATAAAAGTGCCCGGCTCTGCCAAACTAACTTCGTAATCAATATGGCGCAACAGGCAGTAGCCTATTACACCGTTATTTTTTTTGGCAATAAAATAGTGGTTGTTGATTGTATCTTCTTTTTTAAACCAGGCAATTTGCTGCTCTTCCGAAACCTCACCTTTGTTAACCAGGTAGTTTTGTATTACCGGTGTGTTGCGCAATAAGCGAAGCTCTTCCAGGTTTTTCCAATTTACCTTTTCAAACTCAAAATGGTTGGTTTTTATTATCACCGCTTGCTTAATGAACTAATAAGAGAATACAAATCAGCAACAGTTTTGCACGATTTAATTTGCTGATCCGAAAGTTTAACGGCGAAAGTTTCTTGCACCTTGGCACGTACAATAACAATGTTTAGCGAACTCCATCCCAGCAATTCTAACAAGTCAGAATCTGCCACAATGAGTCCAACCTTAATTTCAGCAAATTCTTCGCGCAAAGCGTTTATTAGTTTGTCCATAACACTATGCGTAAATTTCAACCAGGGCGTTTTTGAACTTGTGTTCAATTTCGTGTCTCTTTAATTTCATGCTTGGCGTAAGTTCACCGTTTTCAATAGTAAAGCTCTCGCTCAATAATTTAAACCCGCGAATCTGCTCCGATTCGCTATAATCAATATTATACTCGTCAATAATTTTTTGTATTTCGCTCAACACCCGTTCATCATTTATTATTTGGTTTGATGTCAATGTACCCGAAGCATCATTGAGGATGAACTTTTTGATATTGATAAAGTTAGGCACTATCAATACCGAAATAAATTTTTCATTCGCCCCCGCTACAATGCATTGCTGAATGTATAACGAACTATTTAGCCTTTTCTCTATAACCTCGGGTGCTACATATTTACCCGCTGTTGTTTTGAAAATATCCTTTAGCCTGCCTATTATTTTCAGGTATTTGCTGTCAACAAGTAAACCTTTATCCCCGGTTTTGAAAAACCCCTCGTCATCAAAACAGCTATTACTATACTCTGGCATTTTATAGTAACCCGAAAACATGTATGGGCTACGGCACAACACCTCACCGCTATCTTCTATTTTTATTTCTACATCCCTAAACAAAGGTCCAACGGTGTTAAACTTAATACCTCTTTTATCGCAGTTCACCGAAATTACGTGGCACTCTGTCATGCCAAATCCCTCATACACGGGTATACCTGCCATCCAAAAAAACTTCATTATTTCGGGTGGTATGGCAGCTCCTCCGGCCATAATAAATCGCACCTGTCCGCCCATAATACCTCGTATTCTTTCGTACACTATTTTGTCAAAAAGCTTTCGCAATAACCGGGCGCTTACTGATAATTTTGCCTGCGGTTCGTACCGTGCGGTAAAATCTATAGCAGCTTTAAAAATGGCTCTCGAAATCCCCTTTAACTCACCGGTCTTCTCAATTGTACCGGTGCGCACTTTTTCAAGTAACATAGGCGAGCCCAAAAAAATGGTAGGCTTAATTTCCTGCATATTTTGAATAATGCTTAGCATGCTCTCCGCGTAATAAGTGCATATGCCATTTAACTGGTAAAAGTAGTTAAGCGATCTTTCCGAGCTTACGCTTAACGGCGCGTAACTAATAGCCCGGTCGGTATAATTAATGTCATAAATATCTTTAAGTGCATTTACCGTTTTCACTATGGCACTATGCGAAACCATGGCCCCCTTGCTCTTACCCGTGGTACCCGATGTTAAATAAATCGAACAAATATCACCGGGCTTAACGGCGCCTTTATACCAGGCTAGCATTTTGGAGTCTTCCCTGGTACTGGTAAACTCCATCAAGTCATATATTGATTTTGAATAACCGCAATTTTCAAAACTGTAGATGCCTTTAATTTTTGGGTTGTGCTGTTGTATCTTTTTTACCTGGTCATAAAGTAATTTACCGCTTACAAAAACAAATTCCGCATCGGTATACTCTAAAGAATAGCTCAAATCTTCAAAGTTAAAATTGGGATATAACGCTACATGTATTGCCCCGGTTTGTAGAATGGCCATATCCAGTATGTTCCACTCAGGCTTATTAAAGGTTACTGAGGCCACCTTGGTTTCTTTTACTACGCCGGCGTGAATAAGCGCTATGCTTAACCGGTTGGCCATTTGGCCGTATTCGGTAAACGAAATCGTTTCCCACCGGTTATCTTTTTTGAAACCGAAGGCGGCCTTGTTGGGATTTATTTGTGCCTGTTGCTCAAGTATGTCAAAAACTCTCATTGGGTTCTAAAAGTTAAGCAGTTGGTTGAAAGCAAAAGCTATTGTAACTTTATATTGTTCACGGTGTCAAAAAACGCCCATATGCCTGCAAATAATTCATATGCCGCATGCATGGCCGCATCTAAATTCTCTCTCTCATTGGGAATTAATTCGGCAAGTTCAAACGAATCCTGAACGTGTCCTTCTTCTAATTCATTATGCGATGTAATCCAAATTAAATCCTGTGCATTGAATTTAATCTCGCTGTTGAGGGTAATGTCTTTTATGTAATCGAAAATGGGTTGTACTACTAATTCGTTAGCCACTGCAACGCCAAGGGCTTTATAAGGGTGGTTGGTTTTAAAAAGACGATCATATATCTTACCCAAATCATCATAAGCCGCCTCCAAAGCAGGCAAATCTTCAGCGTTTATTTTGCAGTATGGATTCACTGCATTCAAATATCTGCCTATTAATTTTACATGTATGTTTTCCGATTTTCCGCCACCCAATTCATCATATAACTGCGGCACAAGTTTGCAACGAACCTCCAGGTTATCCGAAATGGAGATAAGATGAGCCAAAAAAGCCGTTATATCTAATCCACGCCCGTTTTCCATAATAACACTTACGTAGCCAATGTTTTTATTGTCGGTTCTTTGAAAGAAGGGATGGGCAGAAATTTGATGGTCAATAAAAAACTGGGCAAGTGCTTTGCCGTTACTTACAACCGGTAGTTTGGGCATGCTGTTCATAGGTTCCGCTATTGTCATACATCAAAGGTTTTTAAGCATAAATAAAGTGATAAGCGTATAAAGCCTGGTGCCATTAAAAACTACATCCGGCACCTTAAGCCTCCAAAGATAATTCAATTTGGCCGAACGTATTAGCACAATTGTAATCTCAACCAACAGTCGGATTATTATACCCGGGGCGAACGCAAATCCTATCCATAAGCGTAATGTTTCATCCGCCATACTTCGCACATAAAACAAGCCAATCAGCGAAAGTACACAAAGGAAGATTGCAAGTAATGAGGCCCTCGTATTCCCTAAAATAGCTACCATTGTTTTAAGCTGCAGTTTCTTTTCTTCCACCGAATCAGCTGAACTTTCTACTAAAAAAAGCGAATATTCCGAAAGCGAAACCAGAAAGAAAACGATAAACAACAATTTGTGGTTATAAGCTGAAGTTGCCGGTTCCCCACAATAATACCCAGCGAGCCACAATGAAAAGTAGCCAATCATCAAAACTCCAAAATGGCCCCACCAAAATATTTTTAACCTGTTTTCAGCCTCCTTACCGGGTATAAAAAAATTGTACGAGTACAATATGGCAACCGCCGTAAATATGAAAATGAAAAGGGCTGGCAAATAAGCGCCGGTAAGTAGTAATAGCAGTAACCCCAGTGCAACCACTAACAACTCTACAATAAGAACTGTTTTAGTAATTTTTTTATCCTGGCTCAGTAATTTATATAAGTCAGGCTTTTTCGCGGCATCCAGCTCCTTATCGGTTATGATGTTTAAGTGTGTCATAAAGGCCGATGAAAAGCTAACGGTAAATAAGGCTATTAATATAGTTAGGTAGTCGCCCTTATGATATGTAATGGCGTAGCCACTAATTAGCAAAAAAAGCAAGGGAAGATTCTTCCAAATGCGGGCAGCCAGTATTACGGAAAACAGAGCAGACCAATTCATATTATTGCAATGGGATATTGGCGTTCATGTATGGGATAAGGGCAGCCATTTCTATATATTCTAAATGGGTTTTGCAGGTGTATCTCAAGGGTGTTGGTATGTGCTCAACAAAATCATTTTCATTTTGTCCGCTTGGTTTGTCCAAATTTAATGCCATTACAACGGCTGCCAGGTAAACCATATTATATGAATCTTCGTGAAACGACAATGCCAGGTCGTAGCCATTTACCGATACCTTTCTCCCTTTAAAGCTTTTATCCCCGGTAATTAGCGATGAATAAAACGGAATGCTACTTCCGTTAAGGTGGCGTTCGTAATTTAAAGCTATAAATGTTTGAATTGACTCAATCGCTTTGCCCCGGTAACCGGCCTCGTTCAAAGCCAGGCACGCAAAAGCTGAAGACAATACATGGTCGAATTTGCCGGCGCTTCCATCACTGTTAAGAGCAGCTAATATTTCTTTACATAATAGCTCTTTATAGTTGTTTGCTTTGTTTATATATGAAAGGCCTTGCGCAAATGTCCAATCAACTAAAAACGGATTTGCAAAATAAAGGCCACTACGGATATTGAAATTATCGAGTAGATATTGCTCTGTTTTAACTTCAGGTTCAAAACCGGCTTTTCTCCTCAGTGCATAAATCAGGGCCGTAGGCGCAAGGTCAGTCTGGCACCAATGCCTTTTCTCGGGTACAAATTGCATTTCGCCCGCTACAGGATTCATAGACCATAATTGCGGATAATACCCACCCGTACCATCGCTGAATTTTTCAATCAGGCTGGCAGCCTTTGCGTCGTTCAATCCTTGCATTACAAGTGCCGAATCAATCGAGGTTTCAAGATCATCCATCTCGAACGACCACAAACCACGCAGTTTTTTTTCCAGTAATCTTTTTTCCACTCGTTCCTGAAGTTCAGTTAGCCCCGTTTTCTTTAAAGCTCTGCTTACAAACCCAAGCGGCACCAAATCTCCAAACGGAAATTTTTCGTTGCCTTCAGGGGGCAGCCAACTCATCGCAAGCTTTTCAATAAGCGCCCTTTCCGCAACTTCGGCCAGCAAAAGCTCGGCTTTCGCGCGCTGTCTTTTAGCCCTTCCTTGTACCGCCATCGATAACCCCTTAAATAAGTTGGCATCTATATTACCATGCTTGAAGAAAAAATAATTACAACTATCTGTGCGCGTAAAGTCTGCAAAAATAGCTGACTCAATATGAACCGGTAACAGATTTTCATATTCGGCAACAAAAACATCGCCCTTAAATTTGCCGCCTTTGTAATTTACACCAATCGCCGGCAATAGTTCATAATGTTGCTGCGATGGCTCGTTGGTAAATAAGCTTGTTGCATGTGCAGTGCTACCATCAATCTTAACAAATAAAAAAACATCTCCGTATTCATCATCTTGCCCATAAGCCAGGGTGTCTACACTATCTATGGCAAACTTATCCTGCACCCTTGCAAATCTGGTTTTTAGCGTATCCGGTCCTGTGTAGGCATAATCCACAAGATTTTCTCCATGAAACAAATCAGCGGTTTCCTTTTTTGGAGCAAGGTACCTGCCCTGGCTGGTCAGTACTACATAACTGTGCGATGAAATATCAATTGCCTCGTTCAGAAAGTACATTTTTTTTATCGTTTCCTCTGTCGCAATTTCCTTTATAGCATCAAGATTAAACAACACCATCCATTGCAACTCACCCGGTAATTTATCAAGAATATTTTCTATTTTCACGATGACGAAATTATGCCAATTTTGCTTAACCTCCAAAGTAGGTTCAGGAGTTATGATGGTATAAATAACCGGTGTTTTAATCTAAACGTATGAATTTTATTAAACGCGTCAGGTATTACGATGGCTTGCTTGCTGATATCAAAAACCTCGTTTCTACCAATAAGGTGGTTCACATAAGTGATGTCCCTTCCTCAGTTGATATAGATAAATTTTATATTGAGATGGGAGACCAGCTGGGTATGCTGTTCAGAAAAGACGTTGATCCGGCAACCCGTCAATTAGTTCACGATTCATGGACAATTGTAAAATATGATGTAAGGTACCTGCACGATACATATAAACACAGTAATAAAGCGCAACCATTGCATACTGATTACTGCAATGCAAGCATAGCGTTAGATGTGGTAGAGTTAATATGCGTTGAGGCGGCCCCGTTCGGTGGGGCAACTATCTTTATGGATTCAATTCTTTTGCTTGAATTATTGAAGAAATTCAAACCCGGATTGATGAAACAACTACAGGATAAGGAGGTGATTTTTGGAAAAGCTCCCCATCCCCTGTTTCGTAATACGGCTAGGGTGATTAGCTATGATGACGATGGCCCATTGCTTTATTGGAACTACGCTGTAGTGGCTCCCGATAACACCCCCGATGTATTGCAGATGTGCGAAGAGTTCCACGATTTTTTAGAGTCGTATGTTGTGCGTGGGGGCTTATGTACTCCAATTAATTTAGCCCCCCGCGAAGGTGTGTTTATGCAGGATAAAAGAATTTTACATGGGCGGAATTCATTTTTGGGCGATAGGCACCTTTTAAAAGGTGGCATAGCAACTAAAGATTTGGAAATGGTTCAGGAAAAAGTACACAAAATTTTTGGTTAATGGGCAATGTCGGTACGTTGCCAGTAGTAAGTGTTTGTGTTCTTGCATATAACCATGCAAAATATATAGGCGAGGCGTTGGACAGTGTCTTAAACCAAAAAGCCAATTTCAACTTCGAAATTTTGGTGTTTGATGATGGTTCATCCGATGACACACCTGGCATTCTTCAAAGTTATTCTGGCAGATTTCCTGGAAAAGTAAAAGTGTTCCTATCGGATAAAAACGCCGGAAATTACTCCAATGCGCAACGCATAAAACCAAACGTTGAAGGAAAGTATATTGCCTTTTTGGATGGTGATGATAAATGGCTTGATGAAAATAAACTTCAGCATCAAATTGATTTTCTAAATAACAACCCCGACTTTGCTGGTGCTTTTCATGATGCCGTTATTGAAAGTTCATATCTTAGCGAGGCGCAGCAATACGATCCAAACCGGCTGTACAAGGGCTTTAAGTATTACTCGCAAATGTATCGCTACAACGATATTTATTATCCTCACGATAGTCTCCGGCGCACTATAATTCCTCATAGCAGTTTAGTTTTTCGCCGCGAGCTTTTTGACAAAGCAATGGCTACTTTCCCCAAAATACACTTTTCGGGTTCATGGTTATTGCAACTTATGGTTTTGCAAAACTCAAAATTCAAATATATGAGCCAAACGTGGTCGCTTTACCGCGATCACCCGCTGGGTTTAACAAAGGTAAATGCTGTATCAAAATTTAACTTTAGCAATATTAAAATATTGGAGCATCTTTTAAATCACCCTTATTATAAGTCGCACAAAACACTCTATCAAGCCATCGCTGAGGAATACAACTATTACGCTTATAGTGACGAATTTGCCAATCTCTCTCTCTTTAAGAAAATGAAGGTTTTAACCCGTTTGGGCTGGTATTATGTTCTCTATGTTTTAAAAGAGATAAACTTTCATTTGCATTCCCGCCCGAAATAATCGGTGAAAAATAGTAGCCCCGAGCAGAATCGAACTGCTATCAAAAGTTCCGGAAACTTTCGTTTTATCCATTAAACTACGGGGCCGTTAGGCAAATTATTGGGTGGCAAATATAGAAAAAAAGAGGTCAGAATCTCTGTTTACCTTAATCAATGAGCGATGCTCAAAAGAGGCTTTCCCATTTATGTACGTTCTTAAAAATAAAAAAGGCGAATGGAACTGGTTTCCCATCCATCCGCCTTCGCAACTTCTTTTACCTATTATTCGGACTTAACAAAGCGCTTGCTTACCGTAGTTCCATTTACATTGAATTTTATCCAATACATGCCCGCTGATAGGTTGCCCGTGTTGAAGGTAATTTTATCGGCCTGTAGGTTAAAGCTAATCTCCGCTACTTTTCCGGTTATATCATACACTACCGGCAAAGTATTGCTATTGGCAAATATTCCGCTTTGTGCAATAACCATGTTATTGGCTGGGTTAGGATAAATTGATATACCTTCTTCAAGGGCCATGTCATCAATACCTAAGCACGATTCAACAACAAGGTTTTTCGTTACTGCATTGCTGCAACCCTCACTATCAATATAAGTATATGTAACCGGGTAAGTTCCCGAACCACTAACTGTAAGCACCAAACCATTCAACCCGGTGCCGGTTAAAATACCCCCACTCGGACTTGGACCTGCAATAGTAATTTGCGTAGCACTGTTATTATCGCAAACAGTATCGCTCTGTGGCCATGTTATAGCTGGTGGTGCTTGTACCGATAAATTGAGTGTTATTACACTATCACATCCCGATTGGGTAGATAACGTATCAAGATAAGTACCGCTAATGGCAATAAAATGACCGTTAAAATTATAACTGCTACCTGTACAAATCGAATCGCTAACTGTAACACTAACACCCTGGCTCAGGCTCAGATTCAGGGTAACAACGCTATCACAACCGCCTTGTGCAGTTAATGTATCAGTATAGGTACCTGCTGTAGTTAAGTTTTGACCATTGAAAGGGAAAGAGCTGCCACTGCATATAGTTGCATCAACGGTAATCGGAATTATGGCGTTTATAGCCAGGTGTAAAACCGATATGCTATCGCAACCGCTTTGTGTGGTAAGGGTATCATAGTAGGTTCCGCTTACGGTTAGCTGTTGGCCGTTAAAATCATAGCTGGTTCCTGCGCAAATAAATGCCTGGGTGGTGTGGGTAATAATCGGGTTTTCAATCAAGCTCAAAATAACAATACTATCACAGCCCCCTTGCGCGGTTAAAGTATCAGTATAAGTACCTGTGGTAGTTAATGTCGTTCCATTAAAACTATAACTGCCACCATGGCAAATATTTGCTGCGGTGTTGGTGGTTATAAACGAGTTTACCTGCAAGTTCAGTGTTGCAATGCTATCACACCCATTGCTACCTATCAAATCAGCGAAATACGTACCGGTTTGGCTTAAATGCTGCCCATTAAATAAGTAAGTGCTTCCAACACATATCGCGGCATTTATTGTACTGCCGGTAGGCTGGCTAACCGTCAGGGTTAAGGTTACAATACTGTCACAACCGCCAAGCGCTGTCAAGGTATCTTTATAAACACCACTAATGGTCAAAAACTGTCCATTAAAATCATATGAGGAATTCTGGCAAATGGCCGCGCTTATTGCAGAAGTAACGTATGGATTAATTTGAAGTGATAGGTTAACAACACTATCGCATCCATTACTGCCGGTTAAGGTTTCCGAATAATTGCCCGCTGCGGTTAAATTTTGGCCATTAAAGAAATAGCTTCCACCGGCACATATGCCCGCATGAATAGTACTTGACGTGCTCTGGTTAACGGCCAGCGCTAATATTACAATACTGTCGCAACCTCCTTGCGAAGTTATGGTGTCACGATAAGTTCCCGCAGTCCCTAATTGCTGTCCGTTAAAATTATATGGATGTCCCTGGCAAATTGTAGCACTAATATTGTTGGTAACAAACGATGTTATCTGTAAAACCAGTGTTACCATACTATCACATCCGGCTTCAGAGGTATAATGCGCATAATAGGTACCTGCAGTATTTAACTGCTGCCCGTTAAACAGGTAAGTGGTGCCTACACAAATACTGGCATGAATGCCGGTACGGATAGGCGAATCTACAGTTAGGTTAACTACCACAATACTATCGCAGCCAAATCGGTTGCTTAGCGTATCATAATAAAGGCCTGATGCACTTAATTGCTGGCCGCCAAAAGAATAAGTCGTACCAAAACAAATGGACGGGCTGGAGTAAGATCCTGTAATCGGATGAACGGTTAAGTTGACAGTAACGATGCTGTCACAACCACCGGTTGTTTGCAACGTGTCGTTAAAGCTTCCGGCTGTAGTTAAATTCCGGCCATTAAAATTGAAAGTATCGCCCGAACAAATTGCCGCGCCATAGCTGTGTGTTACTGTTGTTATTATGGTCAGGCGAAGTGTAATAATACTATCGCAACCTAAAGCGTTCTGTAGCGTGTCATAATAGGTGCCGGCTGTATTAAGCGTTTGCCCGTTAAAACTGTAACCCTGGTTAGGGCAAATAGTAGCACTAACCGAACTGGACGATGGCTGATTAACCGTGATATGGATATTGGCAACGCTATCGCATCCGTTGGCTCCGGTAAGGGTAGCACTGTAATTGCCGCCGGTGGTTAATGATAATCCGTTAAAATGATAGGTCTCTCCCTGGCAAATACTTGCCGAAGAGTTACTTGAAGTAGGTTGCTTAACAGATAAAGTAAGTGTAACAATACTATCACACCCGCCTTGTGTTGACAGGGTATCTTTATAAGTGCCCGCACTGCTTAATAAAGTTCCATTAAAGTTGTATGACGTCGACGCGCAAAACGCATCGCTATATGCGAATGTTATTGGAGCATTAACCGATAAGGTTAGGGTTATAATGCTGTCACAGTTGTTTGCATTGGTCAAAGTATCTTTATAAACGCCTGCAGCGCTGATCAGCCGGCCATTAAAGTTATAATGTCCTCCTTCGCAAATGCTTCTGCTCAGACTAGAGCTGGTCGGTAGGTGAACAGTTAACCTGGCGCCGTTAGATGAAGCATTTCCACAATTGCTGTTTGCATTGCAACTGTACGTACCGGTGTCCGTAGTAGCCACGGCGTTTATTGTATATGTTGACGAAGTGGCGTTTGCAATGTTCTGTCCGTTTTTCTGCCATTGATAAGTGGTATTTACTCCATTGGCCACTACTGTAAAGCTTACGCTATTTCCAACGCACGCGCTTTGCGAAACTGGTTGTTGCGAGAATGTTAACGAACCGGTAACCGATAAGCTCGCGATATTCGAGGTATCTGTTCCACAAACCCCTGTTATAACTACCCTGTAGTTACCGGTATCGGCAAATGCAGCTGCCGGGATATTATAACTGGTACCCGTTTGGCCATTAATGTTAATACCGTTTTTCTGCCATTGATATGTAATGTTGTTTCCGCCGGCTACAACACTAAAAGTTACCTGCCCGTTAATACAAGTTAATTGGCTTACAGGCTGAGTACTGATTATGGTAGCGCTATTAAGCGTTACAACGGTGGCCGAGCTAGCCGCTGAGCACTGATTGCTATTGGTTATGGTAACTGTATAGCTACTCCCCTGACTTACGTTTATGCTTTGAGTAGTTGAGCCATTGCTCCAAAGATAAGTTAACCCTGCTGCAGCTGTAAGGGTTACACTACTACCGGGGCAAAAAGTTGTTGGCCCGTTTGCTGTTACCGTGTTATTAGGCAGGGCATTAACTACAACATTTGTTGGTGCAGAAACAGCGGTACAGTTATTTCCGTTTGCAACCGTTACCGTAAAATTACCCGTTTGGTTCACTGTAATTGATTGGGTAGTTGCACCGGTACTCCAGCTATAACTTAAACCTGCTGTAGCCGAGAGTATAACATTGCCACCGGTGCAGAAAGTGGTTAACCCGTTAGGGGTAACCGTATTGCTTGGGTTTGAATTTACGGTAACAACAACCGGAGTTGCTGTCGCAGTGCAGTTATTACTGCCCGTAACAGTAACCGAATAACTACCTGATTGGGTGGCTGTAATACTTTGTGTTGTTGCACTGTTGCTCCACTGATAACTTTGTCCCGTAGGAACAGTAAGAACCACATTGCCTCCGGCACAGAAGATTGTTGGTCCATTGGCCGAAATAGTATCTGTGGGGCTCGAGTTAATGGTAACCACCGAAGGAGAGGAAACTGCGGTACACTGATTTGCATTGGTTACTGTAACATCATAACTACCTACTTGCGTTACCAGAATACTTTGCGTAGTGGCGCCATTACTCCAACTATAGGTTAATCCCGCTGCAGCTGTCAAAGTTACACTACCTCCTGAGCATAAAGTGAGTGGGCCGTTAGCAGTAATTGCAGTATTGGGTAAGGCATAAACGGTAACATTCGTAGCCGCCGAAACCGCACTACAGTTATTTCCGTTGGTAACGGTTAGTGTATATGCCCCGGTTTGTGTTGCTGTTATACTTCGGGTGGTGGCCCCGTTACTCCAAACATAAGTAAGTCCTGCTCCACCGCTAAGCACTACGCTGCCGCCTGCACAAAATGAGGTAGCACCATTTGCTGAAATAGTATCATTAACGGGTGCACTACTTGTTACCGAAACCGATGAAACCGCCGAGCAATTGTTGCTATTACTTACAGTTAAGGTATACGTTCCGCTTTCGGTTGCTGTAACACTTTGAGTAATACTTCCGTCACTCCAATGATAAGTCAATCCGGCTGCCGCAGTTAAAACAACGCTACCGCCGTTGCAAAAAGTAAGGGATCCGTTGGCAGTAATAGTGTCATTAGGAAGCGCATAAGCCGAAACCAATATTGCACCCGAAACTGCGCTGCAATTATTGCCATTGGTAACCGTTAGGTTATATGAGCCCGTCTGCGTTACTGATATGCTTTGTGTAGTGGCTCCAGTGCTCCAGTGATATGTAACCCCCGAAGCTTCGCTACTTAAAGTCACACTTCCTCCGGCGCAAAAATTAGTAGGCCCGCCAGCGGCAATGGTATCATTGGGTACCGAGCCAACAGTTGTGGTTGCAGAAGTTGAAACCGCCGAACAGTTATTGCTATTCGTAACTGTAAGTATGTACGTATTAGCCTGGGTAACAGTAATACTCTGCGTGGTGCTTCCATCACTCCAGTGATATGAGCTTAGTCCCGGCGGGCCGCTTAAAATAACGCTTCCTCCCTGGCAAAAGGCAAGTGGTCCGTTAGCCGTAATAGTATCCGTGGGAAGAGGATTGACTGTTACAGTTAAACCCGATGAAACTGCACTACATCCGCTGCTATTTGTTACAGTAACAATATAAGTTCCGGAAGTAGTTGCACTAATGCTATTGGTAGTAGCCCCTGTGCTCCAGTGATAACTCGTACTGCCGCTTGGAACGCTCAGCGTTACACTGCCTCCCTGGCAAAAAGTAGTAGGCCCTCCCGCAGTAATAGTGTCTCGTATGGTAGTAACACTAATCGTTTTTGTTGCCGTAGCCGAAGTACAATTTCCATATACGGTAACAGTATAAGTTCCTGCAGAACTTACTGAAATGGAAGAACTGGAAGCGCCATTGCTCCATAAATAGGCATAGTAATTGTTACCCGTAGCGGTTAAAGTGGTACTACCACCGCCGGGGCATAAATTATTGCCTGTAATAACAGGGGCAGTTAATGTTCCCGCATGCGAAGCCGTATTGCCTGCAGCAAGCGTATCAACCAGCGGACAAGGTCCGTTAGGTAACTTTACCCGTACATAAAATCTAAGTCCTTGTGCCGAAAGATCCTGGTTGCCGGCTGTAAATGGAAATATCCCCACCTGTACGTTTGCATCAACTATAATATGTAACAGATATTCTCCTGGCGCGTCGAATGTTGTGCCCGATAATTTAAGGCACCCCGTGGCATTACCGGCAATTTGGAAATTGGATGCACCCATGGCCCAACACATACCGCAAGGCAGGTTGTTAAGAGTATCTATCTTAATATAATTTAGGTTATAAGTGGAACCTCCGCTGGTAACTGTTGCAGGGGTATGCACATTTATTATTTGGCTATAAGGCTGGCCAATAATAATACATGGCAAACTATCCTCCGGGGGTTCGAAACCTTCAGTATGTAGTGTAGTTATTGCTGTACAAATATTGCTTCCCGAAGCTCCGCCACAGTACTGTGCATGTACCACCGTAGAAAATAACAATCCGGTGGCAAAGAACATTAAAAGTAAAACCTTCTTCATAATCTGATAATTTAGGACAGTGAATATATGAAAGTATGCCTCCACCGCTAAATTTTCATCAAATTAAGGCGACTAAAAGGTACGCTGATTAACCATTCTTAATAAGATGGCGACATGGGCATTTTACTATTGAAAGAAGGTTCAAATTCGTTTTAATAATCAGGATATTAAAACTACAGTAATCTGGCCTCAAACATGAAGGCTAAAGAAGCAGCAAAGGAAAAGGCCGAAGAAAAAGGGCTAACAGGGAACTTCCCCTTCATCCCCTGTTAGTGGGGATGAGAGGGGTCGCCCTTCCGTTTTGCTGACAGGTGCAATTTAGTCAATTATACCAATACATGGTTGTTCTGAAAGATAAATGATAATATAAATTTGAAGCTTCATTGCGGAGATTTGAAAAGGGAAGAATATATTCAAAAAAATCCTGAGTGTTTCACCTTTTTAGTCAATCACTTAAATCAAGTTGGCTCCTCTTGTGTTAACATGCCCATAGATGTTGAAAATATTTTCGGCTGAAACTGGAGTTTAGTAATTAGCCCGTTATTTTTGAGCTATGCTATTGCGCCCGCCATCTTTAAAAAAGGGAGATTGTGTCTGTATACTCAGCACTGCCCGTAAAATTACTTTATCCGAAATAACTCCGGCCATTCAAACTTTTGAGCAATGGGGACTTAAAGTTATTATCGGCGACACCATAGGGATTGAAGACCACCAATATGCTGGCACCGATGCCCAACGATTAATGGATTTTCAAAAGGCGTTGGATAATCCTACCGTTAAAGCCATTATTTGCGCCCGCGGCGGGTATGGAACCGTACGAATGATGGATGATATTAATTACGATGAGTTTATGAAAAACCCTAAATGGGTTGTAGGCTTTAGCGATGTTACTTATCTCCACACCCATATTTCAAACAACATTGGTATTCAGTGCATTCATTCTATCATGCCGGTTCAGTTTCTAAAAAGTACTCCTCAGGCTATCGAAACACTGCGCTGCGAACTCTTCGGTGAGGCAAACAATTTTATTCTTGACCCCCATCCTTTAAATCGCGCTGGCACATCTGAAGGCATATTGATTGGGGGAAATCTTTCAATCCTGTATAGTATCACGGGTACCAGGTCTGGTATAAATACTTTCGGTAAAATCTTATTTATTGAGGATATAGATGAGTACCGCTACCATATCGACCGGATGATGATTAACCTTAAACGCTCTGGTAAACTACATAATCTTGCCGGGGTTATCGTGGGTTCATTCTCTGAAATAAAGGACAACCCAATTCCATTTGGTAAAGACGCTTACGAAATTGTTGCAGAGCACCTACATCAGTTTGATTACCCCGTGTGCTTTGGTTTTCCTGCAGGGCATATTGCAGATAGTCGTGCCATTGCCATTGGCAAAACCTACAAAATGAATGTTGGAACGGAAGGCGCAAAAATTACCTCCTGATTTACGATATAGAATAAACCATTATTTGCTCTCGCCCTTTGCCTTTAACTGCTCAATCAATGATTTTACACCGGGGTTGTTGGGCTGAATGGCTATTGCCTGTTGCAGGTAAATCATGGCACTATCGGGCTGATTCATCACCATATATGTTTTCGCAATGTTCACCGTGGGAAAGAAAGCCTCACCTGTCATTTTTATAGCGCGCCTGTTGGTGGCTATCGAATTTTCAAAATCATTCAATTGAAAATAAGCAAAGCTTAAATTGGTGTAGGCTTCCAGCTGTTTCGGGTATTGGGTAAGGAACTTTTCATACATCGCAATTGCTGCAGCGTATTGGCCCTTATTGTGCATAATGGCGCCCATGTTAAAATACGGGGCAACAAAGGTGGTGTCCAGCTTTATAGTGTTTTGAAACTGAGCAAGGGCCTCATCTTTTTGTTCAAGGGCCTCATAAACCCTTCCCAAATCGTACGATGCATTTAAAAAGTCGGGGTAAATCTCGAGCGCCTTTTTAAGATGGGGTATGGCTTCTTCGCGCAATTGTTTTTGTACGGTGGCATCTTTTTCTTGGTTCGAAATCAGGAACAGGTGCACCCCAAGTAGGTTTTGCGCCTGTGCCGAATTTTCTACCACATTAATATCATGCCTGAACAAAGTAAGGCGATCTTTCCATTGCGTATTTCTCGAAAATGTAAGTCCCGAATAAGCGACCAACAATATGGCTAACGATATTTTTAACGGATTGCTTAATGATCTTAGCTCTGCTTTTTCATTTTCAAAACTTTGCTTAAAAACTATCGAAAGGATATATAAAACCAATGCGCAAAAACCAATTGAGGGGATTAGCAAAAAACGGTCACCCACCATACCCGGTATAGGTGCTACCATATTTGAGAAGACGGCTATCGAAATAAGGTAAAACAAGATGGAGAACGACAAAACCGGCCTCTTATTGAAAAAGTAAATGGCTATACCAAACAAAAACAAGTGCACTAAAAGGCTGATTATCGGCAGCGGTTCAAAAATTGTTTCGGGTATCAAAATCGGGTAACCATAATAATAGCTCATGGGGTAGGGTACAATCACCATACGCAGATATTTGCCCAAAACTTCCATGGCAGTTCCAAACTTTATCGAAAAATGATCGGTGTTGTTTAACGGATACTCAAGAAACTTAAGTGGCCTTAACGATTGCACCGGTATCGGGTCGGCAGCCTTTACGCTATTTACCTTATAATAAACTCTTTGCACGCCGTAATAGGCACTCGTATTTACTGCAGGCTGTATAAAGGCAAAATATGCAATCAAAAATACAGGTAAAGTTAATGCCGCAATATTTAAAGCTTGTTTCCAACCCTGTTTCCAAAGTAATCCAACAAATATATAGATGATTGGAAACAGCATAAATCCATTCATCATAAATGGCTGGCCGTGCATTATGCCCACTAATTTTTTGAAGAATAATATTGCCGAGAGGCCGATAAGAACCAGGGTAGCAACAAAGAATTTTCGGTTGATAAATCCTACGAAAATGAGGGCATATAGAAAGTGAAAGGAGTGGAGCCATATTATCGATGCTGTGGCGTACAACACATAATTGAATACGCCCACTATAATAAAAGCCCTTTGTCCTGAAAACAGCTGGACGCTTAAAAAAACAAGCAATGCGGTTTCAATTAATCCGGCTGAAGGATGAAATCTTACAACGGCATATAATGCCGCTAGCGCCAATGGTGTAGTAAATAAAACCTTCAATTCATTGCTAGCCAATACATATAAAATACTGAGCACCAGCAGTGGCAAACAAGCTAACCATACATTGTAAATATGTACCCCAAAAACCGAAAGAGCCAATGCCATTGTCGCCACCGCAGCAATGCCAATTGAATTAATGGGGTTTTTTAAAAATTGGAAATCAAGACCCTGATTTGAATCTGGTTGTATTAAAGCCGGGCTTTTAAAGTATTGATATGAATTGCTGAATGTTTTTTTGAAATCTCCCCAAAATGTGGCTCTGTTTTTAAGAATATACAAGCATGTAACAGCGCAGAAGAAAACTATTGAAAGTGATATTTGCTGAACCGCCGAGTACAACCGGGCATAAAAAACCGCCGGCACCGCCAAAAACGTCACAAGCAACAAAAGTTTAGAATAACTACTGTTTGTAAAGAACACAACGCACAGCGGAATAAGCAACGCAAAAACAATAGTGGTAGGTTTTGACAGAATGCCCAACACAAAAAATAGCAGTATCAAAACCAATGTAGCCGGCTTGCTCCTTTCAATAAAAATCAACGAAACCCGCAAACTCAACAATCCGAAAATGAGTGCAAGAATTTCATCCCTGTTTTTTATACTCGCAACCACTTCCGTATGCATTGGGTACGCCGCAAATAATAAAGTGATGATGAACGGAAAGAGAACCGTATAATTTTTAAAAAGCGCGCATAGCGTTAAAAACAGCAGTAAACACAAAAGCGCATACAGCACCACATTTATAAAATGGCTTATTGCGGCGCTGTCTGTTTCAATCTCCTGGCCATTCACAAATTCCTTTTTTGCAAACAAGGCATGTTCCAATGCAAAGCTGGCAAATACCATCGGTCGGTACTCATACTTAAAACCTGCTTTGTCCTGGTAATAAGGAACCCTGAAAACAACCGGCAAAAAGTATTTTACTTTTTGCCTAAAGCTGCTGTCTTTTAACTCTAGGCTATTAAAGGCATCAAAATTCAACTTTAAAACATTCCAGCCCTTCGATGTTATTTGATGGTTTTGGGTAACCAGCTCATCATCCAGGTTGTAATCATTAAACACAGTATTAAAGTACAGCCCAAAACTGAAAGCAAAAATAATGATGGCGTATAACCTCTTTCCGCTAAGCCAATTATTGCTTACCGCGTTAGGTCTTGATGCTGCTTTTTGTTCCTTTTTCTGCTTGGCCATGCTGGTGACTACCTCATCCTTTATAAGGGTAAAAGCGAAGTAATTCAATTCTAATTAAATGGACCCAATTTTTTTGAGGCTGACTGGCAAAATCCTGTGCGCGGCGAAATTATATTGCCAGGTTCTTTAAACCGCTTTTTGCCATAGCCTTAGTGTAAGAGGCATTGCCAGTGTCAATTAACTCAGCGGCCCCATAAAGCTCAAATACCGAGCAACCGTTTCTAGTAACTTCAACTAAAGTAGGAAAGCGATAAGTAAAACTGGTAAGTATACGGCTACTAAAACCTTCCGTAAGCTACAAATACCATGATGGCCAATAAAACCAGGTTGAAGCCAATTTCGCGATACTCCTTGTGATTAAAATGGTAGATCGCTGCAAAAACCATAACCACACCTAATGCAACGGCAGATATAGGTGTAAGTATGGGTGCAATTCCTGTAAGCCATGGTAATACCAGTCCTAAGCCTCCTAAAAGTTCCGAAATTCCTATCAATCTAACCGGCGTTGCCGAATAATCATTTACCCACGGCATTTTTTCAGCCAGCTTTTCTTTAGGCCGAGTCGATTTTACAATACCCGCCATAATAAACATGGCTGCCAAAACTCCCTGTGCAATCCAAAGTGCTATATTCATTTTTTCATTTTTTGTTTATAGCGCAAAGGTACCTACATTTGCTATACTTTAGTAAGTGGTATACTAATGTATACTGATATACATTAGTATACCAACAATGATAATATGCCAAAAACAATCAAAAACCAGCCCAAAGCCGAGCCGCATACGCAGTGCAACCAGTACGTTTTGCCGGTTCGCGATACCCTTGATATTTTAAGGGGCAAATGGAAGTTGCCTATTATTGGTACGCTAATGATGGGTAACAAACGCTTTAAAGAAATGGAGCGAGAAATACCTAAAATAACAGCCCGCATGCTTTCCAAGGAGTTGAAGGAATTAGAGATAAACCAATTGGTTAAGCGTACCGTTTACGATACAATTCCGGTAAGTGTAGAGTACGAACTAACTCCCTACGGGGCATCATTAAAAGAGGTGCTTATTGTTTTGGGCAATTGGGGCATTAAACACCGCAGCCGTATACTGGGTAAAAAGAAAGAGATAACTATGCCACCACCAACTAGTAGTAAACTACCACCCGCCGAACGGCCGACTCGTTCCCGCCCTCAAGGTTAAATACATAAACACCGGGGGCCAAGGTCGTTTTAACTAATACCCGGTTATATCCGCTAACACTTTCTATTTGCTGCTTTTCTAATATCCTACCGGTTATATCATAAACCTTTAGAGTAACGTCTTGATTGCTAACAGAAGTGAATCCAATGTTTGTGGCAGATGAAAACGGGTTTGGAAAAACACTCAGGTCGTGCGTTAAATCCGAAACAGGTCTAATTGCGGTTTCTACCGAATCATTCGCCCCATTACCTACTCGCCCCAAAAACCAGGTGCTGGTAGTGTCAGCGGTTGTATTGGTAGCTAAAAAGAGGTCGGTAAAATTATTAACCTGCATTATCAATCCGCTGTTATTGGCCGAATTGTCGAAACTCCGGTTCCAAACCACTATGCCGCTATCTGGCGTTAATTGCGTAAACGAAAAGTCAGAGTAATAGGGCGAAATGGCCGAAGGCGTTTTAGTAGTTCCTAAATAAACGTTGTTGAATATATCTACCTGTGCACTTGCGTTGTTCACCAAAAACTGGCTGTCAATAACCGACCAGCTTACACCACCTGTACTGTAAACTTTGTAAAGTGCACCATATTGCCATGCATCTGTATCATCGGCATACGGCCCCGAAATAATTACATCACCTAAATTATCAAGCAAGAAACTATTTACTGTGTTGGAATGCCCTTTGGTTGAGTTGCACATGGTAGAAACAATCAGGGCACCGGTAGTATCAAATTTATCAACCACCAATTGCGTTCTTCCCGATGAATCCACACCGGTAGCCGCCAAAAAAATATTGCTTGCCGGATCAACCAGCACTTTAATAAAGTTATCGTTAACCGGTAAGCTGCTAACATGCGTATTAAATGCCGGTAGCTCATCGCCGGTAGCCATGTCATATCTGCGAATCATCACTTGCCCAGTAGCGCTGTCCAAAACACCGGCTACTACACTGCCGTAATTATCAAAATTAATACTGCCTACCTCGTTGTTATAGTCGTTATGCAGTGGGGCCGACCATAAAACACTACCGTTATTATCGCACTTAAAAATCTTCGAAACACTATTTAACTGCCCCAGCATGTAGTAATCCGAGGCCCCATCATAAATAACGCCGAATGGATAAGTTTTGCTTCCCGCCGCCGTATCTCCAACAAAAACATCTTTAACTAAAATACCCGAAGGGTCGTAACTTAAAAGGTGGGTTAAAATGGCCCGCCCATTAACATAAGCCACCATGGTAACTCCGGCCTGGTTGTCGGGAAACAAGCCAACTGGCTTATCTATTACGTTATTAGTTGGAACGTTTGTATAAATCCGGTTCCATTTTAAAAGGCCCACCCCATCGTACTGGTTAATAATGATATTACCATAATTGCCAAAGTCTACAAACCCTGCCACAAACATGTTGTCGTAATTATCTATGGCCATTACCAAAACCTGTTGGTTCAATATCGACTCCCCATAGACTTGATGCCAAACAAGTTGCGGCGAACCGCCAAATAGCAGCGCCGAATTCAAACCCATTAATAAAAGCAGTGTATATCTTTTCATCAATAAAAAGTGTTTTGTAAAATCAATCAATCGTCATAAAAGTAAATCAAATTTATGTGAGAATAGTGAAGTCCCATTCTCAAAGGTATTGCATAAGTTGGGTGGTTTGCATTGGCCTTGGTTTCCCCTTTAGGGAACGGAAGGGGTGAGACTGGTGCAAATAAAAGGGGTTTTTAATTATGCGGCAATTTGAGGCACACCGCTATCCTGCCATGGGAAATTGAACGCATTAAAAATCGCGTTGCTGTCAACTTTTAAGCAGAAAGAAAAGGGCCAATAGCGCCCAAAATTAGGGGATGGGGGTATCACTTTAAAAACAGAATACCATTGATTATCAATGATTAATGTAATTTTAAGGCCAAAATGATACCCCCCCTGCTGGCAAACTTGCTCTTATTGCCATGGGTTTACACTTAACCTAAACTTCCTGGTATGCAGGTTTACGGGCAGCAGCTTTTTCTGCTTTCATCCTTTGGGTGTGCGCAGTAACTTGCTCAAAGGTTTCGTTATACTTTGCATGGTTGGTGCCCATCACCCTATCCCAAAAATTAAAATACAAACCGTAATTACCCATAGCATATTTATGATGCATGTTATGGTGCGTAGAGGTATTATGCCATTTGCTGATTTTACCTGAGGTAAATCCCGATGGGAAAAACTCAAATCCCGAATGCCCCATCACATTCAAAAATGTTTGGTACAAGCCCCATACCAAAATAGCCAACGGATGAACCGGCAAAATGAATATCATGATAGGAAAAATACCGGCTTGTATAACTGCCTCTAACGGATGAAATGCATAAGCCGCCCAAGGCGTTGGGTCGTGGCTTAAGTGATGTATCTTATGCACGTACGGATAAATCTTTTTCCAGTGCATAAACCGGTGGGTCCAGTAAAAATAAAAGTCGTGGGCAACAATAAAAGCCAGTATCGAAAAAGCAAAATAGCCCCAGCTATGTGCATGTATGTCCGAATACATTTTGGTTATGCCCAAACGGTAGCAGGCAACAACACCCACACCCACCAAAGCAAAAATAGTTAACGAAAGCAGAGAGTATTTTAATTCGCGCCATATATGTTTCCTTTCGGGATGCTTTTGCTGAATTTTACGACGAAAGAAAAACGTTTTACCCAGCCAGTAAAGCACAATAAAGGTTAAACCCGCAAAAGCGAAATAACGGAAGGTCTCCGCAGAAAAGTCCTGCATAAAATCTTCAACAAAGGTGTGCCAGGTATAGGCCTGTGGTAACATAGTGGTTTGATTATTTCGATTCGTTCATCTGAGCAAACGCATGAGATCATTAAAGATAGTAAAATACCGTTTATTAACGAATTGAAGGTCATTTTATTTGGCTTTTGGAGCATAGCTATCGTTCCCAACATTATTTTACGAACTTCCGATTATTAATTACCTTCGAATCAAGAAACTTTAGGGGTGCCTTAATATACGGCTGAGAACATACCCTATAACCTGAACAGGATAATGCCTGCGAAGGGAAAAGTAGCAAGAGGGTTACGCACCGCCATCTTTTGTCTTCCCTGAAGTTTTAGTGGTAAAAAAATTAGCAAAGCGAACGCATTTCCCCTCTCTATCGCTTGCGATGGAGAGGGTCGACCAGCGAAGCGCAGTCGGGGAGAGGCCTGTATTGAGAGATGCAAAATAAGTGGGAATGGAATTAATAGTCAACAACAAAACCGAAAAATTGCAAAATGGCAATAAACTGTCAGCCATGCTTTTGCAGCTAAACCTGTTAGACAAACGGGGCATTGCCGTAGCAGTTAATAATGCCGTAATTTCTAAACCCGATTGGGAAGAATTTGAGTTAAAAGAAAACGATAAAATCACCATTATAAGGCCAACACAAGGAGGATAAACCAAAACATGCCCTGGTTTCCCCTTTAGGGGACGGAAGGGGCTGGCTGTTAAAATTTAATCATAATAAATCAGCGTTCTATAAACAAGAATAAACTATGAGCACAAAAGCACAAGACCAGGCCCCAACCCAAGCGGGCATTACTTCTGAGCCGCTAACAGGTTCGCGAAAAGTATATGTTCCCGGCAAGCTGCACAACATAAAAGTAGCCATGCGCGAAATTACCTTAACCGATACCGTGCATAAATTTAACGGCAGTAATAAGGTGGAGAAAAACCCTTCTATCACAGTTTACGATACCAGCGGCCCTTATACCGATTCGAACTATAAAATTGATTTGAAGCAAGGCTTGCCCCGCTTGCGCGAAGAATGGATTTTGAAAAGAGGTGATGTAGAACAGGAAACAGATTTTGCATCCGAATATTGTCGTAAGCGCTTAGCCGATAAATCGCTCGACCATCTACGTTTTGCGCATTTAAAAACTCCGTTAAAAGCTAAGCCCGGTCAAAACGTTTCGCAAATGCACTATGCCAAAAAGGGCATTATTACACCCGAGATGGAATACATCGCCATTCGCGAAAACCAACGCATGGATGAGTTAAGGGCGCAAGCTGGCAACAATAATTTGCTAAGCCAACACCCCGGCGAAAGTTTTGGGGCAAATATCCCCAACACGCACATTACACCTGAATTTGTAAGAGATGAAGTAGCCAAAGGCCGCGCAATTATCCCATCAAATATCAACCACCCCGAAAGTGAGCCCATGATTATTGGCCGTAACTTTTTAGTAAAAATCAATACCAACATCGGCAACTCTGCAGTTAGCTCAAGTATCGAAGAGGAAGTTGAAAAAGCAGTTTGGAGCTGTCGTTGGGGTGGCGATACCTTGATGGATTTATCAACCGGTAAAAACATTCATGAAACGCGCGAGTGGATTATCCGCAACTGTCCTGTACCGGTGGGCACTGTGCCTATTTACCAGGCCCTGGAAAAAGTAAACGGCAAAGCCGAAGATTTAACCTGGGAGATTTTCCGCGATACTTTAATTGAGCAGGCTGAACAAGGTGTAGATTACTTTACCATTCACGCGGGTGTGTTGCTTCGTTACATTCCACTTACCGCAAAGCGTGTAACCGGTATTGTTTCTCGAGGAGGAAGTATTATGGCTAAATGGTGCTTGTCGCACCACAAAGAAAGTTTCTTGTACACGCACTTCGAAGAGATTTGCGAAATCATGAAAGCGTATGATGTTGCCTTCTCGTTAGGCGATGGCCTCCGTCCTGGTTGTATTGCCGATGCTAATGATGCTGCTCAATTTGCGGAATTAGAAACGTTAGGTGAACTAACCAAAATTGCCTGGAAACACGATGTGCAGGTAATGATTGAAGGCCCCGGCCACGTGCCCATGCACATGATTAAAGAAAACATGGATAAGCAATTGAAGGAATGCCACGAAGCGCCTTTCTATACGCTTGGGCCATTGACCACTGATATTGCTCCCGGATATGACCACATTACATCGGCCATTGGCGCTGCTATGATTGGCTGGTTCGGAACAGCGATGTTATGTTACGTAACGCCTAAGGAACACTTAGGCCTGCCAAACAAAAAAGATGTGAAAGACGGAGTAATAGCTTACAAAATTGCGGCCCACGCTGCTGACTTAGCCAAGGGCCATCCAGGTGCACAATACCGGGATAATGTGTTAAGTAAAGCGCGTTTTGAGTTCAGGTGGGAAGACCAATTCAACTTGTCACTTGATCCAGATACTGCCCGCGATTTTCATGACGAAACTTTACCGGCAGATGGTGCAAAAACCGCACACTTCTGCTCAATGTGTGGGCCACATTTCTGCTCAATGAAAATAACGCAGGATGTGCGCGATTACTCCGATAAATTAGACGCTGATGCCGAATTGATTAAAAAAGGCATGGAAGAAAAATCGAAGGAGTTTAAAGAAAGCGGTGCTGAAGTTTATTTGTAATAAAGAAATGATGCAAAATGAGTGCCTTGCCCGATAGCCCGATAGTATTGACCATTGCCGGTTTCGACCCCAGTGGTTGCGCCGGGGTATTGGCCGATATTAAAACCTTCGAGGCAAACGGAGTTCACGGCATGGCAGTTTGTACCGCAAATACCGAGCAAAATGTTGGCTCATTTAAAAAAGCCAATTGGATTAAGCGCGAAGAAATAACAAGCCAGTTAAATCTGTTGCAACAAGAGGTGACTTTTGAATTTGTAAAGATTGCGTTGATAGAAAACTTTGAGTTGCTGAATAATTTGGTTGCTGAATTAATTAGCCGAAACCCCGCGGTAAAAATTATCTGGGACCCGGTTTGTAAAGCCAGCGCGCAATTCATTTTTCATTCAGAGATTGAAAAGAAGCTGCTTGAAATCGTTTGCGCTAAGCTTTACCTGATTACACCAAACTTAGAAGAACAGGCAATATTAGCTCCGGGTATGGAAACGGAAGCAGCAGGTAAATATCTATCGCAATTCTGTAACACGTTGGTTAAAGGCGGACATTGCACCACAGGGTATTCTACGGATATCCTTTTTGCAAAAGACGGAGTGAATTATTTGGAGGCTGAAAAGTTGGAAGATTTTTCGAAGCGAGGCACGGGTTGTGTTTTGTCATCAGCTATCCTTGCAAACCTTGCCAAGGGCGAAAGCTTATTGCAATCATGTGTAAACGCCAAACAGTATATCTATCACTATTTAACCAGTAATCGTTCCCTGGTAGGAATGCACAGTTATGAAAATCAGTAGGCTCCATTATATAACCGCAAGCCCCGCCCATGCCGAAGAAGCCTGTAAGGGTGGTGTGGACTGGATACAACTGCGTGTTAAGAATAAGAGTGAAGATGAGTGGAAGCTAATTGCCGAGGAGGCAAAAAAAATTTGCAGAAAGTACGCCGCTAAGTTAATAGTGAACGACAGTGTTAAACTGGCCAAGATGATAGGAGCGGATGGTGTGCATTTAGGTAGGGAGGATATGCCGCCTGATGAAGCACGAAAATTATTAGGGCCAGACTTTATTATTGGCGGCACCGCCAATACGCAGGAGGACATTCAACGTCTTGCTTCGCTAAAGGTAAACTACATTGGGTTAGGTCCTTTTCGATTTACCCAAACCAAAAAGAATCTGAGTCCATTGTTGGGATTGCAGGGTTATGCCGATTTAATGAAAGAGTATGCTGCAGAAAATTTAATTGTACCCATCATTGCCATCGGCGGAATACAGTTGAATGATGTGGAAGCCCTTTTTGGCACGGGCCTTTATGGCATTGCCGTCTCATCGGCCATAAGCGATGCCCCTAACGTATCTGAAGCGGCAAAAAGTTTCATTGATAAAATCGAAAACAACTTGTTATGCAAAACAGCGAATTAAAAATTGGGGACAAAATATTTACCAGCCGCCTGTTTACCGGCACCGGTAAGTTTAGTTCATCGGCTTTGATGGAGGAAGCACTATTAGCTTCTGGCTCCGAACTGGTTACTGTTGCATTAAAACGGGTGGACGCACAAAACCACGAAGACGATATATTAAAACATCTTGCGCACCCTCAGTTTAATTTGCTGCCCAATACTTCAGGTGTAAGAACGGCTAAGGAAGCTGTATTTGCCGCACAAATGGCTCGCGAAGCGTTAGAAACAAACTGGCTGAAACTCGAAATTCATCCCGACCCTAAATATTTGTTACCCGATCCGATTGAAACATTAAAGGCCGCAGAGGAATTAGTAAAGCTTGGCTTTATCGTACTACCATACGTTCATGCCGACCCGGTTTTATGTAAGCGATTAGAGGAAGTTGGCGTAGCCGCAGTAATGCCTTTGGGCTCGCCTATTGGTAGTAACAAGGGCTTAAGAGCAAAAGATTTTTTGGAAATCATAATAGCGCAAAGTAAAGTATCGGTTATTGTTGATGCAGGCATTGGCGCACCATCGCATGCCGCCGAGGCAATGGAAATGGGCGCAGATGCCGTGTTGGTCAATACCGCAATTGCCGTTGCCGGTGATCCGGTTCGAATGGCCGTAGCTTTTAGAAAGGCCGTTGAAGCCGGCCGTATGGCTTACGAAGCGAAGTTGGCTAAGCCTTCGGGTTTAGCCATGGCAAGCAGCCCGCTAACGGCTTTTTTGGAAGAGGAATAAAGTAGGAAATTATGTTCAAGGAGTTATTTGATAGTTACAATTGGGAAGAAACGCAAGCTTCCATTTACGCCAAAACGCAGCGTGACGTGGTAGAGGCTTTGAATAAAACCCATCGCGATTTGGAAGATTTTAAAGCGCTTATTTCGCCTGCCGCTGCGCCGTACCTTGAGCAGATGTCGCAATTAAGCCACCGGTTAACTTTAAAGCGCTTTGGCCGGACGATGCAGATGTATGTGCCGCTATATCTCTCAAACGAGTGCCAGAACATTTGCACTTATTGTGGTTTCAGTTTTCACAATCACATTAAGCGCAAAACACTTACCGATGAAGAAATACTAAAAGAAGTAGCTGCAATTAAAGCATGGGGTTATGAGCATGTGCTATTGGTTACCGGTGAGGCCAACCAAACCGTTGGCGTTGATTATCTAAAAAATGCCATTAGGTTAATAAGGGAGCAATTCGCCAATATTTCAATTGAAGTGCAGCCGCTGGAGCAGGACGAATATGAATCACTCGCAAACGAAGGGTTGAACTCCGTTTTGGTTTACCAGGAAACTTATCACCTTGATAACTACAGGACGCATCACACCAAAGGCAAAAAATCAAATTTCTATTACCGGTTAGATACGCCTGACAGATTAGGCAAGGCCGCAGTTCATAAAATCGGTCTTGGTGTTTTGTTGGGATTAGAAGACTGGCGCGTGGATAGCTTTTTCACCGCGTTGCATTTAGATTACCTGGAGAAAACGTATTGGCAAACTAAATACGCTATTTCATTTCCTCGCCTGAGACCGGCAGAAGGCGTTCTTCCGCCCAAGATGGAATTAAAGGATAAGGAACTAGCCCAACTAATTTGTGCTTACCGAATATTTAATGAAGAGGTGGAGCTTTCTATTTCCACCCGCGAAAACGAGAAGTTCCGGAACAATATTATCAAGTTGGGTATTACATCCATCAGCGCCGGCTCAAAAACGAACCCGGGCGGCTATGCCGTCGATCCTGAATCGCTTGAGCAATTTGCGATTTCTGATGAACGTACACCTAACGAAATTGCGATCATGCTTAAGCAACAGGGATATGAGCCTGTTTGGAAAGATTGGGATTTAGCCTTAATGACCACCGGCCATGACCACTGAAGAATTAAACAGATACAACCGCCATATTATTCTCCCTGAAATTGGTTTAGAAGGACAGGAGAAACTAAAGCAGGCCAAAGTATTGGTAATTGGTGCTGGCGGCTTGGGTTGCCCGGTTTTGCAATACCTGGTTGCTGCAGGGGTTGGCGACATTGGCATTGTTGATGACGATAAAGTGGATGAAAGCAATCTTCAGCGCCAAATACTTTATACCACCAATGATGTTGGAAAACCCAAGGCCCAGGTTGCTGTTGAGAAATTATCGGCTCAAAACCCTAATTGCCAATTCAAGTCATACCTGCAACGATTAAACTCTGGAAATGCTCTTGAAATTATTTCAGACTATGATATTGTGGTAGATGGGTCTGATAATTTCCCTACCCGCTATTTGGTAAATGATGCTTGCGTAATGTTGAATAAGCCCCTGGTATTTGGTTCAGTGTTTAAGTTTGAGGGACAGGTGGCAGTTTTTAATTACAACGGCAGCGCAACTTACAGGTGTTTGTACCCCCAACCACCTTCATCTGATGAAGTGCCAAACTGCTCTGAAATTGGGGTGCTGGGTGTTCTTCCGGGAACCGTGGGGCTTTTGCAGGCAACGGAAGTAATTAAAATTATCACCGGTATTGGCGAGGTTCTCAGCAATAAACTCTTGAGGTTTGATGCGCTTAACATGACTTTCGAAACCTTCTCATTCAGTTTAAATCCTAAAAACCAGGAGATAAAGGCATTTACTGATTACGAGCAATTTTGTGGGGTTGCGGTTAAAGAAATATCGGCTGAACAGTTAAAAGAAAAACTCCGTCTGCACGAAGAAATGCAGATTATAGATGTGCGCGAGTCTGAGGAATATGCTGTTAAAAATATAGGTGCTATTCTTATACCTCTCGGAACGTTAGCGGATAACCTCGATAAAATCAATCCCAACGTCCCCATCATTGTCCATTGTCAGGGTGGGGGAAGAAGTAAAAAGGCTGCTCAATTATTGATGGAAAAGGGCTTCACCAATGTTGTTTCATTAAAGGGTGGAATGCGGGAATACAACTAATTGCCCTGTATTACTGCCTGTATTTCTGAAAACGCTTTTACCGGATTTTCCCCTTGCCAAACCGAACCCACCAATGCCGCTCCCGAAAAGCCTGCTGATTTTAGTGCAAGAATGTTTAGCGCGTTTATTCCTCCAAGGCCAATTGCTTTAGGCGTTGAAGAGTTTTGCAGTTTCAATTCACCCAGCCCCTGTGCTAATAATTTTAAATCGAAATTACTTTTGTAGCCCGCTTTACTAATGCTATCAAATATTGGGCTCAGGAAAACATACTCGTAAGGAAAAGCATTTGCCTTTAAGTCTTCCAGTGTATGAAAAGAAGCAGAAATGATTTTGTACTTACTTAATTGCCCGGCATTAGGCTTGTTTTTCTCATTCAAATGAATTCCTTTAAGCTCGAAATTTTTGGCTAGTTCAAAATGGTTGTGCAGCACTACGCGATTATGAAACTCTTTAGGTAATTGCTTTATCCATTGTTGAGTTTTTTCGGCAGACCAATCAGGTTTCCTCAGGTGATAAGTCGTTAGGCCATGATTAAATAGTTGAACGAGAACTTCTATTTCATCTTTCAAATCCTGCTCGGGAGAAATAAGTAAAAGGTCAAACAATAGCGTCATTTCAATCGAAATGTAACAATAAAACGGTGACGATAGCGTATCTGTTCATGACACCAGGTTACAAATTCACCCCATTAATTCTCTATCTTTAAATTTTAAGAATGCCGTGAGAAAGATTACAACGCTGTTTTTTTGTATGAACTTGTTTTTCGCTGTGTCAGCGCAATATTGCGGCACTTCCGATTCCTCGATATGCACCGCCACGGGTATGCCGGCGAATCCTGGCTTTTATCCCCCAACCGATTCTTTTCCTGCATTTCTCAATAACTTTTTGACCTCAGCTACAATCCAGTTCCGCAATTTCGACACTATTTTATTTGGCAACGAAGTTTTGCCGGTTTACTCACTTAAATGGGATACCATCGAAAACCTGCCACCGGGCCTGTGCTGGTCAACTAATAAATCAAATAACACATATGCGCGGGGCGAAACCGGTTGCATCCATTTCAGTGGCTTAGCCTGCGGGCCAACCGGTCAATATAAACTTTCAACATTGGTTACTGTAGATATAGGAATACCGGTTGAAACTAATGGCGACCCCGGCGGCTTAAAGTATTTTATGCGCTTACAGAACGCCGGCGATGCCGACATACCGGTAGATACAACGCAAACCGACTCAGCACCATTTATTCCTTATGGTGGCATTTGTCAAACCTTATCCCCACCTGTGACCAATGTCGGGCCCGATCAAACTGTTTGCGCAGGCAGCATTGTTACATTAAATCCTGTTATAACTGGTGGGCAACCGCCTTATACATACCTGTGGCAGTCGCTTGGAAGCAATATTATTTGCACTACTTGTGCCAACGCTTCAGTTTCAGTTAGCGAAAACTCAACCTACATTTTAAAAGCCACAGATGCAAGTGGCGGCTTTGGATATGATACTGTCAACATTGTGGTAACAGGCACTGCCTATAATTTTCAAATAACCGCGCCGGTACCAAGCACCTTTTGCGGAGGAGGTACGGTAACTATAATTGGCAACCCAAACGATTCGTTAAGTTTCCAGTGGTATAATAACTCCGATAGCCTTGTAGGAGAAACCGGTGACAATCTTACCATCACCGACTCTTCGGGCGCCTATTATTTGGTATATACCGAAGCCGGTATTTGCCGTGCAACAAGCAATATTGTTAACCTGCTCTTTTATGACACTACCCCTGTGTTAATTACCTCACTCAGTTCAGATACTATTTGTGTAGGAGGGGCTGTTACTTTGGTGGCCATTGCAACCGGTTCCGGTTTAAGTTATGAATGGTTAGAAAGTGATAGTAGTCTAAGCCATATCAATTCTTCATTTGTGGCATTCAGCGCGGGTTTCTACCAGGTCGCAGTAACCAATTTAGCCGGTTGTACCGATACAAGCGTGGGGGTATTGGTAGTAGCAAGCCCTAATTTTCCGCCGATACTTAGTTATACTCAGTTTATTGATGATACGGTCTGCAACAATACTTCAACAATAACGCTTACCGGCGGCAAACCATCGGGCGGTTATTATTCGGGCACCGGTGTAATGGATAGTATCTTCAATCCTTATGCAGCCCGCATAGGCTTGAATTTTGTATACTATAATTATACCGATAGCACCGGTTGCGGTAATTCAGTGTTCGATACTGTAGTTGTTTTGCTTTGCACCGGAATTCAAAACGCAGGCATGGAAGAGTCCGTAAACCTTTTCCCCAACCCGGCCTCCAATCAATTAACCATTCAAACTGACTTGTTACTCTCCAAAAATGTTGACGTATCTATTTTCGATATTACCGGGAAACGGTTGATCGTATCTCATCAACATAATGCAGGAGATAAAATTCAACTTAATATCGGCGAGCTTGCCGCGGGTTGTTATTTTGTTCAACTGGCTGTTGCTGATAAGCAATTAACGCGGCGCTTTATGAAGGCTGATTAACCTAATCTTCCTTTTTATGGCAATGAAATTAGTGCGCAATATAGGACTCGAACCTATGACCCTTTCCACGTCAAGGAAATGCTCTACCAACTGAGCTAATCGCGCTTGTATGGCAAACCTATGGTAAATAGCCCGAAACTAAAAGCCCGGGTAAACCATAAACTTAACCGTAAAATTTGCCGCATCGGGATTATTGCGATAAGTTACCCGCCAAAGAAAATCGATGTGTATTAAATTTAATATATTTTCAATGCCGCAACCTACCTCAATATATGGTACAGGTGATGGGGTCCGCATCCCTGCCGGCAGAGGAATTAATGCAGCGTTATGATTACTATAACCTCCATAAAGCGCTTTAATCTGAATATACTCTCTTAAATGCAAACGGCTAATGTAGGGTATGCGGTTAAAGAAAAAACCATCAAAATAATGCTCCCACCAGGCCATAATAAATTTATCGCTTACAAATTCGAAAGGAGCAGTACTTTGAAAAGAATAGTCGTCGCGCAAAATACTGGTATTGCTTGATGCTATGTAAGAAACGGGGTACGGGGCATTGCCAAAAGTATAGCCCGTGCGCACCATTATTTTTGAATAACCAATAGCCGGCCATTGTATACGTTGTACTAACTTTAAAGCTAATTTGTAGTAAGTGTAATCGCCGTTAAAAAGCGGGTTCTTTATCCCCATTACAGAACTAAAGGTTATGCTTGGTGTTTTTGTTTGTAACGGCGAACGGTAAGTGTACGTTTGGAAGTAATAATCGGTTTTGCAATAACGCAGGTCTGCTGAAACCTCGGTGGTATTAAAACTTGGCAAGTAAACAAAATTGCCATGCCCGTCAGGCTGTGTAAAGTTAAACACCCCGGGCACCGAATAGAACGTTTTACTGGATAAAGTGATGTTGCTGGAAAGTCCTTTTATCCAGTCGCGCTCGTAGTATAGGTTAAGCTGCTTTACGCGCATTACTTTACTAAACGTGTTACCGGTTAGTAGTGATGTAATATTATCGTATGATACCACCGGGTTTTCATCACCCAATACCAGCATGTCGTTTCTGTATTCTAATTCAATGGCATGCCACCGGTCGAATTTTGAGGGTAGCAGGTATCGGAAATTGGCTGAATATTTAAAGGCTTTATCGCGGGTGCCATAAGCGCCGTAAAACCCCAACAACAAATGGTCGTCCAGGTCGGCGTTCGTTCTTACACCCATTCGAACCCTATAGCCCTCAACATTATTTACACTTATACTATTATACAAACGTCCAAAATCTACAGGGCCGGCCTTTATATTGGCCGTGGTTATTAAAGTAGTAAATACGCGCAAAGCCTGGTAAGTAGGAACCTTTTTAATTGTATCGAAGTGGTGGTAAACTGCTTTTTCTGCACCGGTTAGTGTATCTAATCGCAATGAATCAATGTAAGGTTTTTTCCTTCGGTATGCATCTTTATCCACTATATCGTCACTACGTTTCATTACCGAATCCGGTATGGCTACGTTTGTAGTTACATTATTGCGTATTGTAGTTTTTGCAATACGTATGGTTTGTTGTTTCGGGTTTTTAAGCGCATTAGCTTCAAGCGTAAGGTTTTCCTTTACCATTAGCCAGTGGTTGTTAAACATTTCAAAGTTTTGCTCTTCCAGCAAACCATATATATAGTTCAGGTTAGCCTTCTCGTTGGGGCGATACGAAATAAATTTAATAGCCCATGTAGCCGAATCTATATCGGCAAAACCTTTTACGCATAAATCTTCTTTATTTCTTCCTACAAAATTTAAGCGGTAGGTGGTGCGGCCTTCAATTTTAGCGGTGTCAATAACGTGGTAATTATATAGTAGGTTGGCACCCGGCGAAAACGGCGAAATAAAAGATTTCTCCAGTACGATATGTACGTTTTCATAAGCGTCGGTAACTTCAAAGTGGTAACCTATCAGCTTAACAAACATAGGCCCTTTTATGCCCGACATTTTTCGATAATGTACAATGCTTATCTTTTTCTTGGGATCTTTACGATAATAGGTTTCCTTAAACTCTTCTTCAACAAACAAAGGTATAAAGGGCATACCGTTTTCCGAAGTATCAACTTTTTCAAAAAAGAATTTATACGGTTTAAATACCCCGGCCGTCACAACTTTTTGCGATGGGTTTCCGTACGAATAAACCATTTTTGTATACTCGTTGTAATGATAGCTGCCAATGGTTGTGGCCTTATAAAAATCTTTATTGGCTACTACGTGTCGGTATATATACATGGCAGTAGTATCAATTTCTTTCTTCTTTCTTTTGCCCGGCTTTACAACTAACTCTTTAAGATTAATGTTTTGCGATTTAAGTTGAACGTCGATATGGTTAGCACCCGGCTGAACCGGTATTTCGGTATTTTGATAGCCCAGGTATGTTATTAAAAGCGACTTTACTTTACCGGTGGTACTTATTTTGAAATAGCCCGCAGTATCGGTCTTAACTCCGCTAAACGAACCTTTAAACCTTATACTTGCGTAATCCAGCGGCTCATGTGTGGTTTGGTCGGTTACCTTTCCTTCAACAACTGTAACAACTTGCGAAAAGCTTACCCACGAGCAACATAGAAAATAAAAGAGAAAAAATATTTTGGCAGGCTTCATTATCAAATAACTGGAACAAGCATTTTTGTTGCGTGGAAAATGCAGGAATTTTTACGATTGAAAAGTTAAATTTTACCCATGTAATATAGCGAAATCTAACCATTGGCCTTTTTAACTACGCCACAAGTGCCGCAGCGCCGAAAACCCCGGCACTATCGCCCAAAGCCGGTTTTACTATAGGCACGTTAACAATGGGGTTAAAAATAAATTCTTTAAGGCTTTCAATTCCCTTATCATATAACACATCAATGTTGCCAACGCCACCCCCAATAACAATCACGTCAGGGTCAAGCAAATTGGTTACAACCGATACCGCCTTGCCAAAAAAATGGCAAAGCCGCTCCATTGTTTTTATCGCCGCTTCATCGCCGCCCTGCTTATGAGCCAATACTATTTCAGGAAGCTTTAAAGATTTTGAGGTAAGGCCCAAATAATATTTCTCGAGCGCGGGGCCGCTTATAACACTTTCAACACAACCTATTTTACCGCAATAGCACCGTCCTCCCGATTCGTCTAAAAAATTATGGCCCCATTCGCCGCCAATGCCATGGTGGCCGTTCCATACTTTTCCGTCAATCACAATTCCTCCGCCCACACCGGTGCCCATAATAATTCCGAAAACCATTCGGGCATCAGCATATTTTTGTTTTACTATTCCCCAATGCGTTTCGGCCAAGGCAAAGCAATTGGCATCGTTAGCAACCGTAACCGGCATTTGTAAAAGCGCTTCTATGTCTTTTTTAAACGGCTTACCTATTAATGCTGTGCTGTTGCAATTCTTCATCAGGCCCGTTGATGGTTCTTCAGCACCCGGTGTACCTATGCCAATGGTTAAGGGGATAAGGCCCGATTTCTCTTTCATCTCGTCAACCAGTACTTTAAGCTGGCCCAAAATATGTTCGTATCCCAGTTTCGACCCGGTTTCTACTCGTAATCTTACTACCGGATCAGGGTGATTTAATGAGGGAATAATCGCCCCTTCTATTTTGGTTCCGCCTAAATCAATGCCCCATATTGGTTGCTGCATGCTAATGAATTGAAAATATAACTACTTAAAAGCTGTCCGAATATAGAAACTATGGTTGCAAAACGCAGCTTTGAATTGCCGATATCCGGCATGCAAGAATTATTTCCTGTATTTTCGGTTATATCATTAACAACAATACGTGAGGATAAAACCAAAGCTGGGCCTTTTTGATTTAACTATGATTATAGTTAGCCTGGTTATCGGTATAGGCATATTTCGCAGCCCCGCCATTGTCGCTCAAAAAGCTGGTTCGCCTGCTATATTTTTTACCGCCTGGATATTAGGGGGCCTTATAAGTATTTGCGGTGCCTTAACTTTTGCCGAAATAGGCTCCAGGTTTCCGGTGGCGGGTGGGTTTTACAAAATTTTTTCGCATTGCTATCATCCGGCTTATGCCTTTATGTTGAACTGGAGCCTCGTTATTACCAATGCCGCCAGCGCCGTCGGCGTCGCCATTGTCGGCGCCGAATATATAAACCCTATACTGCTTCCTGCCTCTTTGCAAAACGGTTTAGGCATAAAGCTTACTGCCGTTACTGCCATTGTGCTTCTGTTTACACTCAACTACCTCGGTATAAAAATGGGGGCCCGTGCTCAAAATGTTTTAAGCATGGTGAAAATTGCAATGCTGCTTATTTTTTGTTGTGCTTTGTTTGGCCCGCATAAGCCGCTTATGGTAACAGGCTTTTACGGCAGCGGTAATAGTTTAGATTTTGTAAAGGCGCTGGGCGTAAGCTTAATCGCCGTGTTTTTTACTTACGGTGGATATCAAAATACTATCAATTTCGGGGCCGATATCCAACAACCTGCGCGCAATATTCCACGGGCTATTTTTGCCGGGGTAGGCATTGTTATTGTGCTATACATTACCATCAATTTTGCCTACTGCAGTGTGTTGGGCTTTGAAAAAGTACAACAATCCAAACTATTGGCGGCCGAGTTGGCCGGTTCTTTTTTCGGGCCATGGGGTTATACCCTGGCATGCCTGGCTATTTTTATTTCGGTGCTTGGCTTTATCAATACCAGCCTTATGAGCAATCCGCGCATTTATTATGCCATGGCTGAGGATAAAATAGTGCCCGCCCATTTTATGCGCCTCAACCAAAAAACAATGACACAGGAATTCGGCCTCACGTTTTTTGTGGCCCTCATGCTCATTTCCCTATTCCTGCTGGGCACCTTCGATAAAATTGTGAATTATGTGATGTTTATCGACAGCCTTTCACTAGTATCTGCGGCTGGTACAATTTTCATTTTCCGCAAGCGGGCTAAGGAAAGTGGAGTTCAAACGCCGGGCGACGTATTTCAATTGCGATTTTATCCCTGGGTGCCAATTTTATTTATGCTTGTGCTGTTTATTGTAATGATAAACGTGGTTACCTCCGATGCCCAGGCTGCCATGTTTGGCATTATTATTTTTTTGGCAGGATACCCCTTATACCTGCTTTTAAGGCGGGTAGTAGCCAAATGATTTTTTAAACTTTAATTTAATTCCGAATCTTGCTCAATATTCATTTATAAATGCCGTTACATTTGCCTTGAGTTTAAGAA
>CAIOTH010000113.1 GCA_903861145.1 uncultured Bacteroidota bacterium
ATATAATAATTTATTTTTTATATATTTATGCCATCCAGGTGCGTAAACTTTCGGGTAGTTTGGCAGAAACCCAGTCCCACACATCCCAACCTTTTTGGCCGAAGCTGTGGTAGATGTGAATGAATGCCGGGGTGTGGCGGGTTAAAAAGGCATCGTCAGTTATTTGGTTGTTGGGTTTATCAAGCATTAAACGCGTGCTGGTTATATCGGCAATGAAGTTGTATTTTTTAGACAGTAGGGGTGCTCCCTGCAAACCAAATTGCCATGCAGTGGCTATGAGCGTTCCCTGGTCGCGGGTTTTCCATTTGGGGTCAGTAAAAATATCAAGCGTTTTTTGGTGCCATGCCTCTAAAAACGGGTGGCTGGCATCGTCAAACAGAAAAACACCACCGTTCCAGTGCTGCCAGTTTTCATCCTTAATTGTTATGCCAAATTTTGTTGCTATATATTCTTTAAGGTGATTACAGGTTAGCTGGTAAATGTCTTCGCCGCGGGGGCCAAGCCACCGGTACTTCAGGTAACTCCACCGAAGGTCGCTATTCTTTTCAATTTGTTTAATAACCTGGTCGCCTATGTCATATAAAATTGGCTTGCCCTGGCTATCGAACCAATAGCGGTCTTTTTTGTGGTAGAAGGTATCGTGGTCTAACTTAAATGCTTTGGGAGATAGCATAAAACGGAAGGCCGTAAGCAAGTAACCGGCGCGGTTGCGCTTGATAAAGACGAGTTTCTTTTGAAGCTCTTTTTGCTTTTCGACCTGAGTAGCATCGGTAACCTGTGTGTTGCTATCGAACTTCTCGCGCAGTTCATTTAGCTGATGAATGTGCTTTGTGTTTTGCTCAATACAATCGCAATGCACTGCATTGGGGCTGAAGAGGGGCATAAGGCAGTGGTCGGGGGCAAAGGTTATGACGGAGTTCTTCTGGCTGAAAATGGTGTCTGCCTCGTTGCTGCAAGCAATTACGTCGGTATCGAGATAGCAATAGAGATTGCCTTTAGGTAGAAACTTATGCAGACCGGTTTTAAGATATATGCTTGCCTGGTGATGATTGAAATGAACCGGTGTTTGAATGTTGATGATATTATCATGCACCACCTCCGTTTCGTTACGCGATTGGTCGGTAACGATTACAATGCCGGCTTTGGAAAAGTGCCTGAGTGCCGCCAGAGAAAAGTGCAGGGTTTCTACATGTTCGCGGGTGCCGCACACAACAAAAACAAAGGTGTTCTTTCTAATATCCATTAACCGTTTTTCGCAGTAAAGGCTCCGGGCCTTAGGTTTTAACGCTCTTTAATTTCAAATCGATCCAATCCCAAACCTCCCATCCTTTCACGCCAAAATGGTGGAATACGTGAATAAACGCGGGCTCATATTTATCTACCAAAGCATTATCGGAAATAGCACTTTTATCGGCGCTAATCATTAAAGCCGGGTTATAAAAGTAAGCAATGAAGTTGAACTTTTTTGACAGTAGCGTGGAGTTACGGAGGCCAAGTTGCCATACTGTAGCAATTAAGGTTCCCTGGTCGCGGGTTTGCCAGTAGGGGTCTATAAATATCTCAAGTGTATTTTGATGCCATGCCTGCATAAATTCATGGCTGGTATCATTAAACAAAAACACGCCACCGTTCCAGTGCTGCCAATATTCATTTATTGCAATATTAAACCTAGTAGCAATGGCATCTTTTAAGTGATCGCACTCCAGCAATTGAATGTCTTTGCCTTCGGGGCTTCGCCAGCGGCGTTTAAGCCTGCTCCAACGCCAGGCAGTGCTTTGTTCAATCTGTTTAATCACACCGCTTGGTACCTCGTAAAGAATGACATTGCCGGCAACATCGGTCCAGTGATTATTTGACCGATGGTAGAAATAGTCTTTGTTCAACGCAAAAATGCCGGGTGAAAGCAAATAGCGAATGGCGGAAAGTAGAAGTTTGATATAACTGTGTTTAATTATTTCGAGTTGTCGCTTTAATCGCCTTTGCTTTTGCAACAATACAGGGTCAGTTACCTGATCATGGTAGCCAAATTTTGCCAGTAAAGCTTGTATTTCCCTACGGTCGCTTTGGTTCTTTTCAGCACAACCGCAATTTACTGCATGCGGGCTGAACTGGCGCAAACTGCAATGGTCGGCTGCAAAGGTTATTGCCCCCTTCTTTTGATTAAACACATCATCTACTTCTTTGCTCAGAGCAACTACGTCTGTATCCAAATAGCAATAGTTAAACCCTTTAGGTACAAAATTATGGAGACCAGTTTTTAGGTAAATAGCTGACTGTTGATTGTTTAAATGGGCCGGTGCCGATACGTTAAGCACTCGTGTGTGCTTAACAGGTATTTCATTTCTTGATTGATCGGTTACAACCAGTATTTCAAACGAGGTAAATTGCTTTAACGCCTCCAGAGAAAAATGGAGTGTATCGATATGCTCTCGTGCACCACATACCACAAAAACAAACCTGTTATTGCCTGGAGCCATCATATTATTTTACCGGGCTATCAATTATTTCAGGACGGTTCAAAAAGTAAAGATGCTTTTGTTGGCTAATATCGAAAGGTGGCTTCATCGCCTTTATTTCATAAAAGTCAACAGGGAAAATGTAGTCTTCCCAACTAATAATTTTTGCTATATCAAACAATTCCTGGAAATTATTTGATATAGTTAGGTGTTCAAACTCGCCCACCTTTATATCGGGAGTTTTTACAAAAAGTATAATAAAATTTAAGCGGCGAAGTGCGGCCAAAACCTCGTGCAAGTCGGCTACATGGTAACAATAAGCTTTGTCTATTTCCGCAACAATTTTGTCAATACGCTTTCCATCTTCAGCGTTGGGGTGTTCGCGCTTAAACAGGTCTTTAATGTATAAAACGCCACCGGGCTTTAGAACTTTGAGGGCCTTTTCAATCAATAAGGGCTTATTGTTTGAATGCCCAAACGATTCAAGAAAAACAACGCGGTCAAAAACTTCAGGGCCATATAATTCATCTATTAAATGGTAATCGCCTTGCGTGAAATGCGTTTTGCCAATAAGGGTTTGTGAGGGTTTGGCAGCGTTGGCCTTTTGAACCTGAAGTTCGGAAATCGTAACACCCTCCACATCCACATTTAGCTTTGAGGCAAAGTATGAAGCGGGGCCACCTATGCCGCAGCCTGCGTCCAAAATTTTTTGTCCGTCCTTCAATTCTGCGTTTTGAATTGTGTAGTCCAGGTAATCGTAAACGTTGTTAGTTCTAAATGCTTGTATAATATCGCCGTATACTTCAATAAATTTATCGGTGTTTTTGTTATAAAACTCGCCCACCTTTGCTGAGTTAAGAGCCACAGTTTTTGTTTGTGAGGGGCCTTGAGATTTAAACAGGTTAAGTATCTTCTTCAACATGATGTAAAACAAATTAAATACCCGGCAATAATAGTAAGAAGCGTATAACCTCCCGCATAAATTGTTTGAGCCGATTTGATGCGGAATTTAGTTAAGATATTTTTCCGCACCCTGATGATAACTTGATACTCTTTTACAACCGAAGGTTGCCCGAAATTTTGTTATTTTGTATTGCTGATTTTAGCTAATAAAACAGCAGATTAAATTATGATTGAGTGAAGTTAGCTGAGCTAAAAAATCAAAGCGACGAGAGTTCGCTTAACAAGAATGGTTTTATTCTTTTCAGAAATTTTTTGACCGCCGAAGAGGTGGCTGAATTATTTGCGCTTTATAAAAGTTTGCACAAAAATGCTGACAGGGATAAGGGCATGTGGAACAGCTTAAACGATATTTTGCCCGAAGACGGGTTATATGTAAGCGAAAAAATTTTGGAAAAGCTTCGTCCCAAGCTGAATGAGTTATTTGTTTCGTACTGTGCGCCTATAGCTACTTTCATGTCGAAAAACTGTAATCCCAACAGCACCTGCGACCTGCACCGGGATTTTAGCATACTTAACGAAAATGAATTTCAGTATCGCAACATTTGGATACCGTTGATTTCGACAACGCAAAACAATGGTGCATTATATGTGTTACGCGGCAGCAATCATGTTTTTGATTATGTGCTGCCTTTGTTTAGCCCGTGGCCCTATAAAAACATGCAAAATGAACTGTTTCCAATGGTGGAAACCATTGACGCGGGGGCCGGCGATTTGGTGATATACCTGGATAAAACCCTGCACGGCTCGCACATCAATTTCTCTAACGATTCACGACCGGTTGTTCATTTTGGGGCTTTGCACCCGGATGTTGAATTGCAGTTTTACAACCTGGATGAAAAGAAGGAAAATGTAAGAGTTTATGCCGTGCCCTCGCGCTTTTATTTTGATAAGGATTTTTCGCGTGTTGAAAGCAAATACCCTTTTGTTCGCGAATTTAAATTTGAACCTCCTCCCCTAAAAGTTGCCGAGGTTGTAGAAAAACTAAAGGAATATAGCCCGGTTTAATTAGTATCAATACTCCTCTTCTGCAGTAACCTTGTTATCTAACAGCCGTTGACTTTGGTTAACTAAATATTCAACGGTGTTTCTCTTAAATGATTCAACTATAACGTTCGCCGGCCAACGACAAGCGTTTCGTAACAATAGTTCTTTGGCTTGTTGATCGGGACGAATATTTATAACAACATTAAATTTACCCATAATATCATTGTAAGTCAATTCCTTTTCTTCCTCCGAATAGGCCAGGCCCGCAAGATGCGATTTTAGCTTGCTTTGAAAATAGGGGTATAGTTCTGTTTCAGATAAAAGTGCCACGCGGTTTTCTTCCTCTTTCTGTTGTATTTCTGCAGTTCTATCGGCTTCAGCCCATTGCTTAACCACTGCCGTAAAGTATTCATAATGCGCCACGTTTGCTTTTTGGATAACTGTTTGTGCACTGAATTTATGCCCGGCCAGGTATTCGTAAATTTCCTTAATCTGTTCCGCCGGTAAATTATCAAGGGCATATTTTTTAGGATACCATACTTTATGAAAAGTAGCTACGGCATTCATACCATTACAGAAGTTTACAAAATCAGGTAATTCCCTCCAATTTTGCCGCATTACACAGGTAGAAATGCTAAACTTCATTTTCTTGTTTCTGCTATATTCCTGGAAATATTGGATGTTTTCCATTACCCTGTCAAAATTGGCATTCAATCGAATTGCCTCGTATGTCTCTTTTTTTAATGAGTCAAGCGATACCCCAATTTGGAAATTACCTCTACTCAAAAAGTCCTTAATACGTGCATTCAAATAACTCCCGTTGGTTTGAACCATGATAACACATTTGGGGTTCTTTTCAATTATCATTTCCCAAATCTCATAGTTCATGTCAATAGCAAATGCTTCGCCCGAACCACTAAACCGTGTTTCGTGTAAATAAGGTATGAACTCTTCTAATTGCTTCAAAAAAGCTTTGTCGTAGGGACTGGAAAGCGCTGGTAATTTCTCCCTGTTTTTCCTGATGAGTGACGAGAACTCTCCTTTGCACATTACACACTCCAGGTTGCATGTGTTGGTCAACAAAAACTCCATCATGCTGGGATAAATACCTTGTTGCGGCATGTTGTCAAAGTGCCGGGCCCGAACCTCGTTATAACTTCCCATTCTTAAATCCGCTTCGCAAATCTGGCACCCATAATTCAGGTTCCAGTCTTTCATATTTTGCCTTAGCGCTTCTGCTTTGGTACTATTCCATATTTCGGAAATACTTTGCTCGGGATACTTACCAATTGAAAATTCAAGGTTATGGCAACAAACCCTAACATCGCCAGACTGTGAAAAAAGCATATTTACCGAGGGGGCATAGCAAAAGCTTTGACGGCTGGCACCAGCTAAACGACTCTTATTATATTCTCTAATGTTAGTGGTTTCAATTTTACCCGGATTCAAAGGCATTGGCCCCTCCGATATAAATATTTGTTTAATCCTGTCAAGCACATTAATACTCATACATCCATAAATTTACTTTACACCATTCGAAATTAAGCGATTTAAGCAACTTGCCCCGTGCAAATAAAGAGTGCCGCACAATGACCCGTGAACCTGCAAAACTTACCAATTTAGCCGATTAGTACTATATTTGAAAAACGATGTCGGGTAGTTTTTGGCGTAATCTTTTGGGTTCATCAATTAAGAGGGCCAGTTCATGGCAACCGGTTAAGCAGGTTGTGGTAAAGGATGCTATAATAGCCGATGCCCTGAATAATTTTGGCTATACAGTAGCGGGCAGACTAGAAGCGACGGCTCTTGAACAGCTCAAAAGCCTTTACCAATCGTTGCATAATTTTCAGAACCCACAGGGCGGTATGTTTTATAGCCTTTACTCTCATGACCTTGTTTATCGAAAGAAGGTTCACGAAGGCATAGGGCAAATTCTGCGCCCCATTTATGAGTCTCTTTTCACCAATTATAAATCGGTTCTAAACTCTTATATAGTTAAGGTTAGCGGACCGGAAAGTGAGTTTTCTTTGCACCAGGATTCAACCAGCCTGGATGAAATGAAATACTCATGCCTTAGTGTGTGGATACCATTACAAGATACAGACCTGAATAATGGCTGCATGTGTGTAGTGCCGCACAGCCATAAAATGTTTAGCCCATATCGCGACATCTCGTTTCCGCAGCCGTTTGATGCCATCAGCGATACAGTGCGCAAATACCTGAAACCCATTGTGCTAAAAGCAGGGGATATTTTACTTTTCGATAACCGGTTGGTTCACAATTCGGTGGTGAACTCTTCGGGACGTGACCGCGTAGTGGTTATGTCCGGCATCTTTCCGTCTGAGGCCAAAATCATCCGTTGCTACAAGGACACTTCAAAAGCAAATAACTCCATTGAAATTATTGAGCAGAAAGACGATTTTTTGCTAACCTTCGAAAACTTTTTTCATGACTGCACATGCCGCCCCGAAACCGGCCATAGTGTTGGGTTTGTTGATTGGGATACTTCGGAGATGAGCAAAGAAATGTTTTTAAGCCTTTGTTCAAAATACGGGCTGAAGGAGTCGGATTACGAATTGGCAAACCATCTTCGGCAAGCCATTATAAGCGAGCCCGTGAAGGCCCATTGAAAATAGCACCATGCAATTATTACCTCGCTACATTTGGTTGATTATAGTGGTGCCGTTGCTTCTATACTCTTGCAAAGCAGGAAATAAGAACGGAACATATGAGAGCATTATTAAGCAGGCCGGGTTTTCGAATGAGAAAAAACTGCTGGTAGTTGTTTTTATAAATCCGGAATGCCCCATTACTCAAAAATATACGCGAACACTGAACGAGTTAAGCGATAGTTTGAACGAAAGCACGCTCTTTGTTGGCGTAATACCGGGTAAGCTTTTTAATGGCCGGAAGATTACAGACTTCAGAAAGGAATTTGCTTTTAAGATTCCGATAATTAAAGATGAGCAGTACGCTATTACTAAAACCCTTTCGGCAACGGTTTACCCCGAAGTGGTTTTGTTAAACCAGAAGTCGGAAAAATTGTATAGCGGAAAAATAGATAATTGGTACGAAAGCGTTGGCAACTACCGGGCTGAACCTACCGAGTTTTATTTGAAAGAAGCGATTAAAGAGTACCTGCATAATGGAACCGTATCTACGAAGAGCACTAAAGCCGTGGGTTGTTTTATTAATTATGAACGCAACTAGTCCTTTTTTTCTACCGACCATTTAACGGCCGGCCTCACGGCCACCTTCATGTTATCGCCTACATAATCTATGTCGCCATCATTGCTTTTTAACCTGAAGTGAATGTTTTGTGGCAAAATAAACATGCCCATCTGGTTTCTTACCGAACCGATAGATGTTTCTTTCATGGGGTTTTTACCCACGTGAAGAACGGCATAGTAATTACCTGCTTTTAAAAACCTGGCAGGAATTTCACATGTAAACTCAATCATTCCCGTCTGGCCCTTTCCCTCTTGCGTAAAATCAATCCTGTTTTCGTTGTTTAAAGGATGCATCAACAACACCGGTTCATTAAACATATCATGAAGCACCAGCATAATCACGATTGAGTTTTCCTTTTCCGGCTTATCAACCAACACCTTCATTTGCACTATCTCCGATATATACAAATGCGCTATATTCCCCTGTTTATTCCCAACAAAAACACTTCGCACTTTAACAATTTCATTGCCGGGTGCCTGGTCTGCATTCCATTCCTTTCGCACTCCATCATTGGCATTGTCAATAATGGCGGTAGCACTTCCTGTTTCAATCAACTTACTCTTTTGATCTAATTCATAATGCTGTTTTTGGTCAGCATAGTACTCTGCAATCAAATCAAGCGGGGTGCCCATTTTTCTTATCTCCCCCTTGTCAAGCCAAAGGCAGCGGGTACTTAATTCAAGTATTTCGTTTTTACTGTGAGACACAAAAATGATTGACTTGCCCTTACTTTTTAATTCGCGAAAATGGTCATTGCACTTCATTCTGAAACTTTCATCTCCAACGGCTAATACCTCATCCAGAATCAAAATATCAGCATCGGTATTAAATGCCACCGAAAATGCCAGCCGCAAAAACATACCATTTGAGTAGTACTTTACCGGTTGGTCAAAAAAGTCATCTATACCGCTGAAGTTTCTGATTGTTTCTGTTTTCTCAGTAAATCTTGCTTTTGCAATATGGTTTAGCCGTAAGTGCATCAGGGTATTTTCGCGGCCCGTAAGTTCAGGATGAAAATTACTACCTATTTCAAGTATTGAAATTACACTGCCCCGTATTCTTATCTCACCTTCGGTGGGTTTGGTTACAGAGCTCAATATCTTAAGTAGCGTGCTTTTCCCCGAACCGTTACTACCTATTATGCCTATTATATCACCCTTCTGTAAATCAAAGCTTACATTACGAAGGGCGTAGAATTCTGAGCCTTCGGTTTGGGCATGAACAGCCTTTCCGTTAGATATCTTATACCTTTTCGAAATATTGCTAATAGAAATAACCGGAGGGTTATCAACCAGTGTCGGCGTCTCGTTTATCATACCAATACCTTAGCCAATAAATCTGCCGAAGTTACGACAGGGTGATTGTAATGAATTTGTTCAAATACTTCTGCGTCCGGGTCGGCTCCGTTAGCTATTGTTTTCAGCTCCCGCAAAAATGCATCTTCATGCAAACAGAATGCCTTTACCATTTTTTCTTGCTCATTATTTATGGCCTGAAAATACGTGAAGTTTGCACTTTCGGGCAAAACAATGGAGGTTACAATAGTGCGATGTCGATTACTGTTATTGGGATAGGAGCCGTGAAAAACCGCCGGATGAAAAAGCAGCACATCTCCTTTTCTCATCGTTACCTTATGCAGTTTATTATCCGGCAATTCGGATGATGAAATGCGCGCCGTTGGCAAACTGAAACTTCGCAAATTATTGAACCAGGTATGGCTACGTGGTAGCAAAAATATGGCGCCATTATTTTCATCTACGTCGCACAATGGCATCCACAGCGTAATTGAATGAAACTTATGTTCATCTGTATAACACCAATCCTGGTGCAATAATAGTTCGCTCGCGGTATTTGCCGGTTTTGTCAAAAATGATTCGTTAAGAGATTTGTAACCTGTTAGATACTCCTTGTAAAAGGGATTTAAATATCCCGTTATTTTATCCTTTATCCGTCTGTTATTCTCTAAATCGTTAGCAATTAAGCTATAATAAAAATCAGTGCCAATACCCGAGAGATAGGGCTTAATAAACTGCTCTATCACATCTATCACATTTTCAAGGCCGGCCTCAATCACTACATATCCCAATTCGTTGAATTGTGCTTGATGAATGGAGGACTTGAAAATGTCTTTCATAAATTAATAAGTAAACCTGGTGCCATTGGCAAACCTTGAGCTGAACGGGTTGAAAGATACATCAGTTGCCGAAATTTTTAGTGAGTATGAGTTTTTAATTTTAGGAAGACGAAATCCGGAAGTCGCGTCTTTGTTAGAGCAACATAGTTGGTTTTATTAGCAATAAATGTTTCGGTTTTGCTGAACTGTTAAGTTTGCGCTACCTATGCATGCAATAAAGAATTTCGTTGCTTTAATTTGCTTTAATGGCCTCGCCCGCATTTTTCAATTTTTCTGTCAGCCGCCATTTAAATTGCTTTCGCGCAATAACAAAGTTTGCCTTTTTAATTGTATTGGCAACTTTATTGTACTCCTGCAACCCCGATAAACGCGGACCTTCAGGCCGCCCTAACTCCGGCCAAGTCGATACATCAATATCCTATTACCATCAAATAGCGGCAATTATTGCCACACGCTGCTTGAGTTGCCACAGTGAAAAGGGACCGGGCCCAATAAATCTTGCCTCGTACGCCAACGTAAGTTTTAACGCTGAAATGATAAGGTACGTAATAAACCGGCGCATTATGCCACCATGGTTGGCAGATGAGCATGGCTGGGATTTTGCAAACAAAAGAGTGCTTTCAAAACAGGAAATTGGAACCATTAACAAATGGATTGATAATGGCTTGTATAAGGGAGATAGTATAGCTGGTGTTTCCCAGGCAAAACGTTTAATTACTGAAGGTCCGAAACCGGATATAGTATTACACATGGATAAGCATTTCTTTATTAAGGGAGATAATAAAGAAAGTTTTCAAAAGGCTACTTTCAAATTCGAAAGCGATTCATTATTCCCGGTATGCGCAGTTGAAATTGTGTCAAAGCAACTGAAGGTAGCTCATCATGCCTCGTACGCCATAAAAGGTATAAGTAAATTCAGCCGCTCGGCTGAAGAGTTTTTATTGGGCAACGATTTATTCCATGATTCAAGTGTTGTAATGATTGGCGGTTGGGCGCCCGGTGCCGGGGCAACAAGGTTTCCTGAGGGATTTGGTTTCTTCCTTCCTAAAAAGGGCGAGGTTGATTTAGAGTTTCATTACGGCCCATCGCCGGTTGATTTAACCGACAGTATTGAGGTGGATATTTATACGGCAAGAAAACCTATTACGCGCAGCTGCACCTTTATAAGTATTTCTAATGGTGATAGTATATGCCGTTTGAGCCCTCCGCTTTTCGAAATTCAGCCCAATAGCTTTCAAAAATTTACGCTGCAGTACACGGTAAAAAAGGATTTTACTGTTTTGGCAGTTGGGCCACATATGCATTACCTGGGCAAAAGTTATCATGCATCCGTAATTGCACCCGACGGACAGGAGTCTTCAATCATTAATTTAGCTCACTGGAATTTTAGCTGGCAGGACCAGTATCTGTGCCAAACATTCCATCATATCGAAAAAGGTTCTGTATTAAAAGTGGAGGCTGAGTTTGATAACACTAAAGATAACTTGCGAAACCCTAGTAATCCGCCAAAACTGGTACGTTCCGGATGGGAAAGCAAGAGCGAAATGCTTGTTTTTATTTTGCTTGTAACCCAATACAAACTCGGTGACGAAACTATAAGATGGAATAGCGAATTTTAGAGTTATTGTATTGCTTTGTCGTTTATAAGACGCGTATATAATCCATAGTCGCCATAGTCGTAACGGGCATCGGTGCTCAAAATAATTACCAGGTCAAATTGTCCCAGTGCGCTTTTCAAGTCAATGGTTGCAAGATCGTTGCCCTCTTTCATAATATCCGAAAAATCTTTTGCTGACCGCATATAAAACCAATATCTGCTGGCAGAATCAAAAATTTGTATGGGTAGTTTTGTAAAGCCAAATACAAAAGTGTAGCTATCGCCAATAAAGAGAATTTTGGGCTTGCGAATATCGCCTGAATTTGCGTTTATGCAAACCGGTGCCGGTGTGGCCAAAGTATCCATTGGCCTGATCCTAAATATATTCATTGCTACAGCAAGGTCGTCATCAGGATATTTAGGTTCGCTTGAAATAGTTACATGGCTTAGGTCTATCTTTAAAGGAGCAAATTGCAGAATAGAGGCCACCTTTTTGTAGATAGTATCCAATGCCACCGCAGCGCCATATGTGGTCCAGTGTAACCCCTGTTTAGGAAATAAAGGATAGGATGATGTTGTAGCTATTTTATCAAAGTACGTGGATAGGTTAATGTAATCCACTTGATGTGCCTCGAGCCGGTTACCCAATAACTCGTATCCGGTAATACTTCTTTTCAATGCCTTGTACTCATAGGGTAAATAAACCTGGTCAAAGCTGGTTTTACCGGGAGCCATAACATATAACAACGGTATATTTCGCGCCGCAAGATATTTCTGCAACATAACAATTGTATCTGTTCTTCGACACAGTAATGCCGAATCAAAAGTTTGGCCTATAAAACTTTTCATGCTTTCATCTAAAAAAAGATACCCGCCTTTACCATAAACAGTTGTTCCATGCGCAAGGTGGAAACACGAATAATCAATTTGATTTCTTAGGCGTACCAATAATGGCCTAAACCCCGCAGTTGCGTTAAACCAACTTACAACCGAATCCTGGTAGCTGCTTTCAAGAAAGGCTTTAAATGTTGGTTCGGGCAAAGCCGAAGCATCGGGAACTTTTACAAGGGCAAAGCTTGCTTCGGATATAAACTGAAATCTCCTTTGCAATGCCGGCACCAAAAGAAGTAGCACGAAAAGGCCCACCAGGAAATATTTATACTTTGTTCCCATGGCCTAAAACTTATAATACATAAAGGGTTTAAAATCGGTTGATACTATTTCGGCAAGGCAAAGCCCAAAAAGAATAATACATAAAAGCATTTTTGAAGTAACAACCAGGGCAGACGAGTCGCTTACATCGAAAAATTGGTTTAGCCATTTTCGGATAGATTGATTAACCCCTACGAACGAGAAAAAGATTGCAATTGCGATATAAAAAATAAATCTATTGGTGGGGTACAAACCCGGCGTTAGGGCCATACCATGAAAAGAGAATATTTTCTCTACTATTCTAAACGCCAGCTTTACATCATGAATTTTGAAGAACACCACACCAATCATAAACGAAATAAAAACGTAACCGATTCTAACTACAGATGGAACTTTCTCCAAAAACTTCAACAAAAATAAAGCCTCCAACACCACTATAAAGCCGCACCAGGCTCCCCAACAAAAATCCGACCAGGTAGCCGCATGCCAAAAGCCACATACAACAAAAACAAACCAAATATTGAAATAGGGCATTATGCCCCTTCCTCTGTTTCCTCCTATGGGTATGTACAAGTAATCTCTTAGCCAGTGGCCTAGTGTAATGTTCCATCGCCGCCAAAGCTCGGCAAAGCTTTTTGCCGAAAAAGGAAAGTCAAAATTGGTTGGAAAATCAAAGCCTAGTAATTTGCCAATTCCAATAGCCATATCCGAGTAGCCGGCAAAATCAAAGTATAGTTGAAAGTTAGCAGCAATGGCCGCTAACCAACAATCCAGCGAACTTAAATGATCTGGATTGGTAGCGTACACGTGGTCAATTTGAACACCAAGGGTATCGGCTATTAGTACCTTTTTGGCTAAGCCAATAAAAAAAAGTAAAAAGCCCTGCAACCTGTAATCATTATTTAGCTTTTGGCGCCTGTCTATTAAATCATCGGCCAGTGCACCATAGGTAACTATAGGCCCTGCGGTAATATGCGAGAACAAAAAGACAAACAATGCGTAGTCAGTAAATTTCTTTAACGGTGGATTTTTACCCCGGTATATATCAATGGTGTAACTCATTTCCTGAAAAGAGAAAAAGGAAATGCCCAGTGGAAGCGCCACTCTTACAAAATTGTTTTCATGCAGCCCAAGTGCCGTAAATATTACGTTCACATTATCAACAAAAAAGTTGAAGTATTTGAAATAGAATAAAAATGAAAGGTTCAATACCAAAGACGCAATCAGGTACCCCTTGCGCTTTTTACCGGTGCTTTCGTAAATCTTATCACCCAGCCAAAAATCGATAATTAGAATGCCGAGTATAAGGAAAACAAATTTGGGGGCGCCCCATGCATAAAATAAAATGCTTGCAGCAAAGGCCATTAGGTTTTTAAACCGGGGTGGCGTTAAAAAGTACAGGATTAAAAAAACCGGAAAGAAATAAAGTAGAAAAAGGCTGGTGTTAAACGACATCTATAATTTGTGTTTAGCAATACTTGCTAAATATACTGTTTTCGAAAAATTCGACACCTCATTCTAAAATGACTTATCGTTTAAGTTGCTTAAGTATTTGACTTGCAGTTTGGTTTGACGGGTCAATGGCCAATGCTTTATTGGCCCAAAGTGCTGCACTATCAGGCTTATTTAAGTTAAGATATACGTTGCCGATATTAACATAAGCAGCCGTGTTTAATGGAATATTTTCTATCCCAAGTTGATTGACGGCAATTGATTTATAAAAATTATGAAGTTGAAAGTAACTATAGCTTAGGCTGCTGTATCCCCTATAATCTGTGGGCCGGTTCTTTATAGCATATTCAAGAAACGGAATAGCAGCCTGATATTCACCTCGTGCCAAATAAATATCGGCTATGTTGAAGGTTATTTCAATGAACGAAGGCTTTATCTTATTGGCCTTTAAAAACCAAACCAGTGCGCTATCGGGCTTATTGAGCACTAAGTACATCCGTCCTAAATCGTAATTAGCATTAAAAAAGCCGGGGTTTATTTCAACTGCCTTTTTTAAATGCACTACGGCTTCTTCTCTCAAATCCTTTTGTTCAATGGCGTCGTTAATATTCGTTGACCGGTGTATAAGATGTATAGCCAACAGGTTATTGGCTTGTGCAGATTCGCTGACATACAAAATATCATGCCGGAATAAGGTCAGGTCATCCTTCCAATTAAAATTGCGCGAAAAAGTAATGCCGCTATATAGAATCAGAATAACCACAAACACCACTTTTGGAACCGTGGCTACAGATGAAAACTGCTTAATAGCTAACTTGTTGTCAAACCGGAATAGCATAAATAATAATGCGCCCAAAACGATGCTCCAACCCAATGTTGGAATAAACATAAACCTTTCAGCCACCAGCCCGGGTACGGGATAGAAAAAACCTGAAAAAACGGCAAGAGAGGATAAATAAATAAGTAAGCCAATACTCAACAATTTGTTTTTGCCGATTAGCACGATTGCCAAAAAGCCCAACGCTCCAAAAATCAACAAACCAATTAGCGGCATCGCCTCAGTTATTGTTTCGGGTTTAATAAATCTGTAACCATAGTAAAAAGCCATGGGGTAGGGCAAAATTGTTTTACTAAAATAATGGGCCATTACCTCCAGCGAAGTACCTATTCGTATGTTTAGTGGGTCTTGGTTAGAAACCGGCTGTTCTGCATAATCAAGCGGCCTCTGCTGTTTAGCTTCAATGAATCTGGGATCCAGTTTATTAACGGTATTCGTTATCTTGTTTTGAGCCTCAACTACATTGAGTGGCGAGTGATGGCCCTGGTAAAATAACAGAACGCCGATTGCCATAACAACCATGCCGTTTACCAGGTGGCGGGTGCCTTTTTTAAAAATAAGCAGCAACATTAATGCAGTAACCAACAACGATGCTATTCCTATTGGACTTAATAGTTCATGGGCATTTAACAGGTTGCCAAATTGTAAGTGCTTAAAAAAATTGTGAACCATCATTGTTTGCCAAAGTATTGCCGGCCAACCAATAATTTTTAGCATAACCAGTCCAAACAACCTATCGGGCAAAACAATAAACTCTTTAAATTGAAGCGCCAGCAATGCGTAAATAACATAAATTACGCTGGTAGGAATTAACAGCTTTCGGTTGCCAAAAAAAATATTATAAATAAGCACGGTTGAAACGAGCTCGCTATACAAGGTTTTGCCCCAAACATATTTTACGGGTGCAAAAGCAAGGCATGCAAAAAGTATTACGGTAGCCCACCACCGTATTGGCTCTTCTCCTCTCCAAATTAAAAAGCCCAAAACAAAGGCCGCTATCAAAACCGCGGGGGAAAAAGCAAAATAAACACCCAAAAAATACGCACCCCCCGTAGCCAGGGTTATCGCTATTGGCTTAAAACTAAAAATAGCGACATCCGGTTTTATCCCAACAAAAAAATCCTTAAATCCCCGCGCCGATAAAACCGGGCTGAAACGGCTTAAATAGTTGTCCTGCCCTTTGCTCAAAAGTTTAAGCCTGCTAAGTTTCTCTTGAATAAATGTTGAATCGTGACAGACGAACACATAAAAAACCAGGAGGGCAATTATTAACAGCAGGCCCCCGATTAGTTTATGCCATAAATCCATGTTTATTGACCACATCCCCGGAATGAGTAATAAAAGGCTTATAAGGATTATTTGCGCAAAGCTGGCTTCGGTAAAGAAAATTGCAACTAAAGGGATTATCACAACAAAACTTATTGCGGTGTTTTTACTCAACAACGCCAACACAAAACAAACCGGAATCAGCAAAAACGGCCATTTTTTACCACCGGTTAAAGCTCGAAATGCGAAATGAGTAGAAAACAAAGCAAAAAGCAGGCTCAATATTTCATCGCGGTTCTTTATGCTACATACCACTTCTGTATGCGTTGGGCTGGCCACAAAAAAAAGTGTAATGCATATGCTTAGCAATTGGCCCCGACCCGGTATTATTGAGTAAAGCACCCGGTACAAAGCCACGCAACAAAGTGCATACAGCAGCAAATTGAAAAAATGACTAACGTGCGGGTTATCCCCCAAAAACTGGTGTTCAATAGCAAAGCTTGAAAGCACCACCGGCCTATATTCGTAGCTATAACCGGCATCGTCAGTATAATATGGAGAAGAAAATATTTCCGGAATGGCAGAAATTCCTTGTGATGTAAGTTTATGCCCTCTGGTTACCAGCTCATCATCCAGGTTATAATTGTTGAAGATTGAGTTGGCATAAAGCAAAAAGGCAAAGCAAAAAATGATAGCCTCGGGCAAATGCTTGCCGAAAAAAGAAGGACCTTCTACCCGTTTATTCTGCTTACTGCCTCCGGCGTTTTTCACAAAGTAACCTTAATAATACTTTACCTTTTTGCAAGATAGTTAAATATGGAAATGTCGCGCAATCACGAATCGTTCAGTATGGTAAGCAATTAATTTTGAGGTGCGTTTTTTACTATTAGGCGCACGAGGTTTTGAGCATATTTTTTTGAATCAATTACACCCGACTTAAACCAACTTAAATAAAGCATTGAATAGGTTAGGCGTTCATACTTATGCCCGCTTTGCGGGTACGATAAATGGTATTCGCTTTTCTTATCCGGCAAAACGTTACAATAAAAAGCATCGTCCATCAGGTTTCTCTTTTTATGTAGCTCTGTTTCCGGTATTGCTCTTATTTCGAAAGCACCGGTTTGGCTTAAATTAAGTGCGGCCCTTTGCTCGGCAATAGAGGGTATACTGTCCTTTCCTGTTTTAACCGGGCCCAGCATACCGTTTTGGCAATCGAGGGCCATGCCGTACCATTGCTTGTTTTCGCGGTAATATACCAGCGTAACAATGTGGTTTACCTCATCACCGGTTTTGCGCGATAGTTGTGCGGTTTTGCTTATATACTTTTTGTGCCCGAATGAATCCAGAAAAACCTTTGCCATTTCTGAATGCCCACCGCAATCAAAGGCCCATGCAGCGGTTGAAAGCGAGTCGAACAAGTTCTTGCAGGTTAAAGCGCGATTGTAATAATTAATGGCCTTGTTAATCTTAGGTTTAGTGCTTATAATAACAGGCTCGCCAATTAACTTATACAGGGTTGCAGTAAACGCGGTTAATGATTTTAGCGTTCCGTTTTTTTGCAAGCTCTTTTCAATTTGCTTATAACTAAAAGTTAATCTTCCAAAAACAGGCACAGTGGCACTGCAGGTTTGGTCTTGCGGGACGTAAACATTTCGCTTTATGGCCAAAGCTACCCGGGCACTATCCAGGTGTTGGGCTTGCCAAAAGGCAGCAAAATCTGCCTTGCTTAATGGCTTGTTTTTTATATACGCCACAGCGCTATCGCCTACAGCATATATATAATTGTGCGGAACGAGAAAAACCGCCGCAAGTGCTATGATAAGTTTAATTATTGGTCTGAAAAACATAGGTTATAAGCCATCAAATTGAGTGGCCTAAGGTAGCCTTATTTTTGAATTAGGTTTACCTACGACCGCGGCCCGTTATTATAGTAGTTCAACGCATTTCTGCTATTTTGCGGCCAACACTTCGCTATAAAAACCGAATACTTCGTTATGTCAAAGCCCTGGATAAAAATACTGCTGTTATTTATAGTAACAATATTGCTTCTTGAATTAGGCTTAAGGTTAGCCGGCTACCGTCCCGGGTATTTTTTTACCAAAAGTTTTTACGAAAAAACTCGATTCAAGCCGGTTGACTCACTGGAATATTTGAAGGTTTTTTACCCGGATTCCGACGGCATTACAAAAATAAACCAGGACTTTTGCAAAACTTTCAGTAGCAGTAATAGCCCGGTTAACACCCGTTATTTCGATTACATTTGTGGTGCCCACCTTAATTCGGACGGATACCGCAACAGAGAGTTTACCGATACGGCTAACAAAGGAAAAAAGAAAGTCAAGCTGTTTCTTTTGGGTGATTCTTTTACTTACGGGTTCTCAGCAAAACCCATTACCCTATCGTTTGCCGACTTATTAGATAATGATCCCGATTTTGAAGTGTATAATGGCGGCGTTCCCGGCTCCGATCCGGTTACTTATCTGGCTATTGCCAAAAAGTATTTGCAGCAGGTTAGGCCTGACTTTGTTATTGTAAACTTCTTTCTGTACAACGATGAAGTCTACTATCCTAAAAAGTTGGTCCCCTATAAGTTCAATGATATTTTTGTTACTAATGCGGGTGGGCTTGTTCGTTTAAATTTTGAATCGTTAGACAGAGACTCGGTTGAAATTTTTGAAGGGCCATTGGATGCATACAAAAACGTGCACATGAAAAGCTCTTTGCTCTTTGCCGAAAACAAATGGGCGAAACTGGCTACACATTCCTGCATAACTACGCTGGCCTGGCGCTTTCTTAACCTTGACCAAAACGTGAAAATAAATGTGGTTAAATACAAAAAGGAAAACTATACGCCTTATCTGCTTAATGCTATTAAGGAAGAAGCGGAAAAGGTGAATGCCAAATTTATTTTATCGTTTATTCCAACCCGCGATGGTAAGGATGTAAAAGAGCTTCAACTCCATTTAGACACAATTACCAACAAGCAAATACCATACAATTTAATTAACACGTTGCACCCGGACGATTACGCCCCATCACCCGATTCGCACTTTAATAATTCGGGTCATGCTAAATACGCGGAGTTTCTGAAAGGTATCATTCAGAAAAAATAAGGGCCGGCCTCAATAGTATCATTTGTCTGATTTAGATATTGATTGCTTTACTCCAAAGCGCTTTTTAAAGTAGTCCATTGCAGAAATATTTTCCCTCTTCAGATCAACCTTAAATATCCTGAATAGGTAATAAATAAAATAATTGCCGGGGTAGGAAAGAATTATGCGCGCAGTAATTAGATTACCTTTAAAGGATATCGATTCCCACCAGCCATAAATCCTATCGGCTGCCTGAGTATAAAATTCAAAATTAAATATCGTAAGATGCACTGCAATCAATATTGCAAATCTTATATCACCAACGGCTAGTATAAGGAGATAAGTTAGCGGCAGCCATTTTTCGTAAATGTTGTTTGGGAAAAAACTCCAGGTGCTCTTTAAAAAAGGAGGGGCTCCTTTTTCCATAAATAGCATAAATGCCATGGCAGATAAACCCAAAATGACCAGCAAACAGATTGAAAACAACGGGTTAACAGATAGTAGGCTTGTAAAAAAACCAAGGCAGAAAATCCACTCAACAACAATAAGTGCGCTAAGCAATAAATGAAATTTTGAAGGTGCCAGTCCGGCAACAAAATTTTTGCTGCCCGCTCTTTTATCAGCTTCTACATCCTCAGCAAGATGCAAAATGATGTTTCGGGCACCTGATATTGTTTGCCACGCAAACAATAGTAAAATCTCAACCGTAGAAAATAGATGATGCGCGGCCAACGCAAAAGTATAAGCGGCTAATACCGAAGGAATGCCATGTGCATATAGCGCATCTGTAATAATGCCCGCAAAGCCACGCTCTTTAAGCCGGACAGGAGGAACGGAGTAAACCATATATAATAACAGTTGTACTGCTATTAAAGCTAAACTTAGCCAGGTTTTAGGCAAAAAAAGCCAGGGCATTAAAACAAACGCTGCCGACACTAAAAACAGGATTATGATGAGCCATCCCGGCTTCCCGGCCAAAAAATTTCTTTTGCCTGCAAGCGTATCCTTTTCAATATCGAACAAATCATTGAATAGATAGCCCATGCCCGCGAAGCCGGTTATTGTTACAAGCGACAACAGAGAAAGGGGGATAAATGCGCGGAACGAAATTTTATACCACGCTGCAAATAAGTACACAAGCCCCATTAGCAAAGCTGCTTTGCTCCACCACCAGTCTTTCACTCTAAAAATCCCCTTATATGGGGGGGCTGCGCCTACCATAACTTAAACCAATTTACAATCTTCGAATCAATTTTGGCATTTTTACCTTTGGCAGCAAGCCTTTACCATGAATCATTTTTGCACCATCACCACTTACGACCATCTCTATAAAGTCTTCGCCCTGCGCGATTCGCTACTGCAATATGATAATAATACCACGCTACATGTATTGATGGTTGATAATGGCAAATTATCCGTTACAGATAATGCGATTAAAATGTATTCCATTGCCGATTTGGGTAATGATGAGCTGGTTAAAAGCATACAAAAAAAATATGCCGTTCACAAGGACAAATTGCGTTGGAGCCTCAAGCCCTCGTTCTTAAAATTTTTATTGGGAAAAAGCGAAGTTGACAAAGTCATTTACCTTGATAACGATCTCTTTTTTTATAATGATTATCGGTTCCTTTTCGATCATCTCGATGATCATGCCTTTTTGTTAACGCCTCATTATTACGACCGGTCGCCGGAGTATCATCAAAACTGGTTGGAGGCAAATTTCAGGGCAGGCTTGTTCAACGCCGGCTTTATTGGGGTAAACAAAAATGCCGTTAATACCTTACAATGGTGGGCAGAGTGCTGCTTATATCGTTGTAAAAAGAGCGCCTTTAGGGGAACTTTCGATGACCAAAAGTACCTGGATCTAATTCCTGTAATGCGCGAAGACGCCATGATACTTAGGCACCAGGGCTGCAACGTGGCAGAATGGAACCGTTTTTTATGTCTGCGCCAGGTTGTTAATGGCCAGGTTTTAATTAATGGAGTTTGGCCCATTGTATTTATTCACTTTAACATCACTACTATTCGCGAAATAATGGATGGCACCGAACCTTTACTGGGTGATTATTTTAATGAATATATGGGCGCCTTACGAAAATACAAGCCCGGCATTAAACCCGGCGATGTATATCGTTCTCCCGCCACCATTGATTTAATAAAATATTCGGTTTGGAAATTTCTGACCGTTAGGGGAATATAACCGGCTTTTGTGTTATTTTTCACGCCGCTAAATGAACGACGAGGTTAAATTAATCCGCCCCGGAACAACATCTTTAAATGCTTATATCAATAGCATTTGGAACTCACGTGCGCTTATCTACACGTTTGCCTGGCAAGAACTTAAAGTGCAATACTCACAAACCATGCTTGGCGTTTTATGGGCAGTACTAAGGCCCATGATTATACTGCTCATTTTTACATTAATTTTTGGCAGGCTTATAAAGGTACCTGGTATTACGATGCCATATGCACTGTTTGCATTCTCCGGCCTAATGGCCTGGAACTACTTCAATTTTATTGTGAACAATGGCAGCAGCGTTATTATAAACAACCAAAACCTCATTCGCAAGTTTTATTTTCCCAAAGTCATTTTATTGCTTTCAAAGTCGCTGGTGGGTTTGGTAGAGTTCTTTATTTCCCTGGCGCTTCTGTTTGCCCTAATGGCAATTTTACGGTTTGAATTTACTCTGCACATAGCATGGTTTCTCTTTTTTATCATGTTAAACCTACTTTCGGGCTTAACCGTTGCCTTGTGGCTAAGCGCCTTAAGTGTGCGATATCGTGATATCAACCAGTTTGTTTTACCACTTATCGGTTTTGTTATTTGGCTGACCCCGGTTTTTTACCCCGTTACCTTAATTCCAAGCGCTTATTCCTTTGTTCTCTTTTTCAATCCTTTATCGGGTATCATACAGGGCTATCGGTTTGCGCTTTTAGGTGGCGAATTTCTACCCATTCAGTACTTTTACACCTTTGCCATAGTTGGGCTGCTTTTTTTTATTGGCTTATTGATTTTCATCAGGGTTGAAGACGATATGCCAGACTACCTTTAACCCTTGTTTTTTTACTACTTTTAATCGAATTTGATATTATGAGAAAGGTGATGAATGATGCCCAACTGGAGGCTATGTTTCAACGTGATGGTTACGTTGAGATTCCTTTTATTTCAAAAGAAGAGGTTGAGGGCCTAAAGCAAAAGTTTTACGATACACTACCCAAAAGCGGTGGCCAGATAACAGCCGGAGAAACCGGTGTTGAAGGTGCCGGTTTTATTACCTACGATTTTACCTTTATCGATAGGAACATCGATTACAAAAAAGAAGTCTTCAAAATCATTACTGAATATTTTCAACCACATGTAGAAAAATGGTTGGCAGATTACAAACCCATCATAGCTAATTATATCCGCAAAAAAACCGATACCGGCGAAGTGCCCCTGCATCAAAACTGGGCTTTTGCCGATGAAAAAAAGGTTTGCACCGTTTCCATCTGGTGCCCTTTGGTAGATTCGTTTGAAGAGAATGGCACATTGCAGGTTGTGCCCGGTAGCCATAAACGCTTTGGCGAAGTCCGCGGGCCTATGATACCATGGGAGCTCGACGACATTAAAAGCGAAATCATATCAGGTTACCTTAAACCACTTAATGTAAAAGCCGGTAATGCCATTGTGCTGGATGATAGTATAGTACACTACTCGGCCATTAACAAAACCAACGACTTAAGGCTTGCTATACAGCTGATATTAATACCCGGTGAGGAGCCGTCGATACATTACCACATGAACCCTGCCGAAAGTGCCGAACTGGTAAATGTATTGGAGGTAGACCGCGATTTTTATATGCAGTTTAACCCCTGGAAACAACCGGAAGGAGCAAAAGTGGTTAAGCAGTTTAAACATCAACCGCGTCGTATTGACATAAAGGAATTTAATGTGCGCATGAAGGGCCCACGGATAGACGAGGAAGCTAAATCGAAAAATTTTGTAGAGAAGCTTAAGGCAGTTTTCTCATGACACCAATAAACAGCAATTGATGACACCGATATTTAATGATACCAGGTTACAGCAGCAGTTTGAAAAAGATGGATTTGTAGTTATCCCGTTTTTGAATGAGGCAGAAGCAAATAAGCTTTCGTCGTTTTTTTATGAGTTGCATAATAACGTGCCCGAAAACTTTTACTCAACAACTTTTAATGCCAGCCCCGAATTTAAGGGTCGAATAAACGAGGAGACAAACAATGTTTTCGGCAGCAAGATTGATGGACTACTTACCGGCATTAAAAAGTTGGGAAGCAGTTTTTTATGCAAGGCCCCGGGCGCAGGTGGTAAAATGCCGGTTCACCAGGATTGGACGGTGGTTGACGAATCGAAATTTTGCTCAGTTACCATTTGGATACCTTTGGTTGATACGAACGAAAAGAATGGCGCCATTAGGGTATTGTGCGGAAGCCACAAATTTACCGACACGTTACGTGCACCTACTTTACCCAGCGAATACGCTGCCTTGCAAGATGAGATTTGGAACGAAATGGAACTGCTCCCGATGAAAGCGGGTGAGGCTTTTATTTTTAACCACGCCTTATTACACGCATCCTCCGTAAATACAACTGATAAAGAAAGGCTGGCCATTACCTACGGTGTTATACCCACCGAGGCACGCTTAATGCTTTACCACTTAAATGAAAATAAAAAGCTCGAAAAATACCTGATGCCCGATGATATGTTTCAACGGTACCATAACATTGGGCAGCGCCCTGAATTTGGTGAGCGGGTAGAGGAGTTTGCTTACGAAGTAAAGCCCATGAGCAGTTTAAAGCTGCATTCGCTTATCAATAAAGAAATAAGGAGCCGCAAGATGAAGCCCTTATTTAAGGATGCCGAAGTTCAAAAGTTTTTTGATGCCGAAGGTTATGCCAAAGTGCCGGTTTTGAATAGTGAAGAGGTGCAGCTATTGCTTGATTACTATAAAGGCCTGCAACTAAAAGATGAGGCCGGTTTTGGTTTTCACATCAGTATGGATGTAAAGGACAAAACCCTCGTGCCAAAAATTTTGGAGAAGATTTACGAAGTTGCTTTGCCTAAGGTAAGTGCTCATTTTGAAAATGCTAAACCGTTTGTAGGTAGCTTCGTAATAAAAGAACCAAACCCGATGGGCGTTGTGCCGGTGCACCAGGATTGGAGTTTTGTAGAAGACGAAGAACAGCATTGTTCGGTTACTTGTTGGGTGCCATTAGTTGATACCAATCTCGATAATGGAGCCTTAGGTGTAGTTAGGGGCAGCCATAACTTTTTTCGCAGTCACCGGCCATCGCCATCACCACAAGTGCCATCACCCATTTCCGAACACATGTTTACTATCTTCCCTTATCTTAAATTGGTGGAGATGAAGGCTGGTGAAGCCTTGATATTTGATAACCGTACTTTCCATGGTTCTCCTCCCAACTCGTCCGATTCTCCACGTATTGCGTTTGGAATTGGCTTTACACAAAACGATGCACAGCTTTGCCATTTTTATTTAAAGCCCGATGGCAATAAAAATAAAATACTGAAGTATAAAATTGATAGCTCGTTTTTCTTTAAATACGAAAACCCGGGCCTGGCTAAAATGTACGACAAGGGTGAGTTAATTGAGGGATACGATATGGTTGAAGAATTGCCTTTTGTGCTTCCAAAATTTACTGCCGATGAACTGGTAGACCTGATAAAAGAAAACGGTAATGAGTTTAACGTGCCTATGTGCGAAAAGCTGGCCAAGCTGTTTAGTTATAATATGGATGGCAGCAAAAAAGAAGAAGCCCAAAACAAACTGGAAGAAGTTAAGCAGGTAATTGAAGAGCCTAACGAGCCTTATGTGTGGGTTGACGACCGTAGCTTCTTCCAAAAATATACCCCGTTAAATGTGGTTCGCGAAATCAAAAAAAGACTTCAGTCCAATTAAATAAATACCATGTTTTCTTTTCCTAAAATGCTGAAAGTTTTTCGTGACCAGGCGCTGCAAGATGCGTTTGAGAAGGATGGTTTTGTTGTGGTTCCGTTTTACAACGAAGCGGAAATAAAGGAACTCACCGAGCTGTACTACCGCATGCACCCTCAGGATGAAAAAGGCTTTTTCCCCAGTACTTTTTCAAAAGATAAAAACTACCGCGCTGTTGCTGATACCGAAATACGCCGTGTTTGCGCTCGTGCAATGGAACAATACCTGCAGGATATAAAAGTGATTTGTGGGAGCTTTATCGTTAAATCTCCTGGGCCCGAAAGTGCCATGTGTGTGCACCAGGATATGACCCTGGTGGATGAATCGAAATACACCGGTATGAATATTTGGGTGCCATTGACCGATTTAACACCAGAAAATGGTGCGCTGCAAATATTAAGGGGTAGCCACAGGTTATTCCCAACATACAGAGGTTCAACTATTCCGGGCATTTATGAAGAAGTGAGCGAAGAAATAAAAACATACCTGGAGACGCTTTACTTAAAAGCCGGTGAGGCAGTGTTTTTTGACCAAAGCATTATTCATTATTCGGCGGCTAATCTTTCCGATAAAGTACGCATTGTTACCAATACCTTTTTTACCAATAAAGACGCGAATTTCAACATTGGCTACTGGCGAAAAGATTTCGGAAGTAAAATTGAGCTGTTTGAAGAGGATGATAATTTTATGACAGATTTTGAGCAGTTTGGGCATAATATAGCCGACCGGCCAAAAATTGGAAAGAGCCTGGGATTAGTGGATTATAATTTTCCAAAAATATCTTTGGAGCAATTGCAACGTATTTATGGTAAATCCGAAGAAAAATTACCGGTAAAAAAACCTTTGTTGAAAAGGGTATTTGAAAGCTTGTTTCAATAAACAGTATGTCTATCAGGATTTTTAAAGACGACCAAATGCAGGCCCTTTTTGATAAACAGGGCTTTTTAACTGTGCAGTTTATTAATGAGGCAGAAGTAAAACAACTGAACGACCTGTTTGACCAACTACATCCCTCATTGCCACTGCAAGGATTTGTTTCAGGAAGCTACTCCGCCGATTTTGAATACAAAAAAAGGGCAAGCAATGCCATTGTGGAAGTGCTTAACAAGCATTATGAACGCCTGTTTACAAATTACCAGGCCTTCGGTGCTGCGTTCCTTTTTAAAATGCCTTCTAACGATAGCGAATTAGGTATACATCAGGATTGGACCATTGTTGACGAAAATAAATTTGTAGCCCTTAATTGCTGGATACCACTTACCGATATCAACGAAGCCAATGGTGCATTACATGTTGTGCCCGGGAGTCATTTCCCCTCCTACAATACCCTAAGAGCCCCCACGGTTCCTTTTTTCTTTTCGGGCAATGAGGATGTTGTTATTGCCGAATCGGTACCTATGTATGTAAAGGCGGGCGAGGCAGTAATTTTGAATCAAAGCGTTATTCACTACTCGCCACCTAACCGGTCCGACAAAATACGAAAAGCTATAACCGCAGGAGTAAAATCGCAGGGCGCTCCTATGCATTTTCATTATAAAGCACCCGCCGATACCCACAAACTTGAAGTATTTGAAATGCCCGAAGACTTTTTAATAAGCTTTGACGATTTTTATAAAGACATTTTTGAACGGCCAAAAATGGGGCGCAGCGTTGGTTACCTAAATTATTCCTCACCTGTGTTGCCGCGTGTTGAAGTTATGAACCTGATTTCAAATTTGAAAGTGAGCACCGGTTTTGAAAAAAAGAAATATGGTGAAGCGACCCAGCGGCACAAAGGTTTTTTTAAACGGCTTGTTGAGGCTCTTCAATCATGAGTGTAGCGCAGAAAATATTACAAGATGACCAACTTGATAGCCTGTTGTTACAACAAGGTTTTGTAGTAATTCCTTTTTTGAATAGCGATGAGGTTAAGTCTTTAGTTAATTTTTATTATGAACACCACTCCAAAAGTCAGGACGGCATGTATGCTACGGCCCATGTACCCGATGTGGCCTTCAGGATGAAAATGAACGATTACATTAAGCAGGTTTTTGCACGTGCAATTGAGCAAACCTTTATTAATCATACTGCCTTGGGGGGCTCGTTTATTGCGAAGGGTAAGGGGTCGTTGGGAACATTGCATCCGCATCAGGACTGGAACATTGTTGATGAAGAAATTTTCCGTTCGTTCAACATTTGGGTTCCGTTGGTTGATTTGAATGACGACAATGGGGTAATAAAAATACTGCCTGGTAGCCACGCATGGTTAACCACTTACCGTAGCGCCAATATATCTTCAGCTTACGGAAATGTAAACGATTTGCTTTGGCAAAAAATGGAGCCCTTATACATGAAAAAGGGAGAGGCGTTGATTTACGATCACCGCTTGCTACACGCTTCCGGCGAAAACAAATCAGATGAAATAAGGCTTGCGGCGGTATACGGTGTCATTCCGGACAAAAGCGAAATGCGCTATTATCATAAAGCCGATGAAAAGACCATAGAGGTTTTTGAATCGAACCCTGAGTTTTTTCTTTACGGCAATATTTTTGAAGGGCCTAAAGGCTTAAAGAGTTTGCTCCGGTTTGAATTTGAATTTCCTGAAGTCACTAGCGATAGGCTCAATCGGTTTATCAATCCAAATTACATAGCTCCGCAAAATGATTTGCCACCACCCTCGCTGTTCAATAGAATAAAATCCTTTTTAACCAGGTAGCATTTATTGATTAAACAAAAAGGGTTCGGATACGGCATAGCCCATACCCACCTTGCCGGCTACGTAATAAGTGCCGTTTATGCCGGGCTTAAAGTCAAGTCCCTGGGCTACCTTAATCACGGAATTGTCATTCTCCAGTCGGTACCATATCCATCCCGTCATATTACCATGCGCCGATAAAACATTGCCCTTTCTGCTTACCATTGGCCTTGTAACAGGAGGTGCTTTTAACTTTGAAATCTTAAAGGCAAATACATTTTTTGGTAAACTGTACGAGGCAAAAACATGGCCATCGCTTTGGGCCATTTCGCAAAAGGTGTGGCTAGGTTTATCCGAGCCGTCCGGTGTTACGCCATAATTTAAAATATAATTTCCATGCTCGTCAACCTCGTAATTCCCCGCACCGGTCGATGGCAAATTGCAAGTGCTGTATCTCTTTCTGATAAATTTTATTGAGCCGTCTTTATTATTCGCTTTAAAGTCTAATCCAAACGCTTTAGGATGAGCAAAATCGCCATTAGAGAATAGGCTATACCGGGTATAGTCTCCTTCCTCATTCACCGGTTCAATATCATGTTGCAGATAAAACACCAGCGTGTCTTTCCGGTTGTCGGTATAAATACTTTTGTTATCCAGTCGCCATATAACATGGCCATCAGCCCTCGAAATTTTACCAACCCCAATGTGCCTGAACGAGTACAGAATATTTCCGTCTAAATCCCATACAATCGAATTGCCATGCGACCAATCCACTTTATCACCACTCACGCTTGCACTTGGTGCATGTATGTACAATGGATTTACAGCCTCAAGACCCAACGCCTTAACGGGGTTCCATTTAAAAATCACCTTATCGGTAGAGTCGTATATTGCGATTACGTCAATCAGCGCTGCAATAGGCTTCTTCAGGGGGTTATCGGGCGTTTTTATTGCAAGCACAGTATCCAATTGCAGCATAACCAGCCTTTCCTTTTTGTCATTAATAGCCATGCAATGAAAGTTGAATGGAAGCCTGGATGGTTTGAGCGTTTCTAAAACTTTAAGCGTTGGTGAGCAGATAACGTAGTTAGCCGAAATAACATGCTTATTGGTAAAGTCAATTTTATGATGGGCAATATCTCCTTTCAACAAAGCTTGCTCCTTATAAAAGCTGTAAAGCCCTGACTGGTAGCTAAAATTCGTTATTAAATTCAGTGTTGCCTGTTTCGAAATGGTGTCCGCCCTAAATAATGGTGCTGCACTAAACCAAATAGGCGGCCATGGCTTGGCGGCATCTATTATTTCAATGCAATCTGCATAGCGGCAACCGCCATTTTTAAAAAACTTCTCAAAGTCGCTTACACTTATTATCAAATTGCCCTCAGACGGTTTAGATCCTGCATCTAACCTAATTGGCGGCAATGTTTCAAGTCCCTGGGCAAAAATATTACAGCCCACTGTTTGAATAAAAAACAAGAAGAACAATCTAAAGAAAAACGCCTCCATACTCATAATCTCGCTCTGGTAATTTACCTAAAAATGATGGCAACAATATAGACGTTTTAGGTTATAGCGATATATCGCCTACCACCAGCGCCCCAACAATTGAGTTGAGCCCAATGTTAAAAGTGCAGAACCAGAGCCTCGTTTGAATTGCAAAACCTTGTAGGTGTTTAGTGTAACCCAATAAAATCAATATTTTAGGCGCGCCTTTATAATTGGTGGTGAGGTATTTATATAGGCGTTTCATGTAAATTAATGTTTGGAGTTTTGTGTTATAACCCACGTTTAAAAAAATGTACAAGGCAATACAGTTCATAGGCACTCAAAGATCGGGCTCTAATTTATTACGAGTAATGCTCGATCAGTTTCCCGAAGTATTTGGACCTCATCCCCCTCATGTACTTATCACTTTTTATCCCTTGCTTAAATATTACGGCAATCTTGAAGACACTACAAACTTCAAAAAGCTTATTGAGGATATTTGCCGACTAATTGAGGTAAACCCCGTGCCATGGGATGGCTCTCCCCTTAACCGCGAGAAGATTTTTAAGCGCTGCAGAAGGCGCACTTTGCTCGAAGTTTTCATTCAAATAAACGAGTTTGAGTGCGAGGAGAGCGGAAAGACAATATGGTGCTGCAAAAGCATGGAGTCGCTGTATCTGCTTGATAAATTCCGCGAAGAAGGATTTGAGCCCTTATATCTGTACCTGTATCGCGATGGGCGCGATGTCGCCCTATCGTTTAAAAAAGCAATAGTTGGCGAGAAACACATTTACAACCTTGCGGTAAAGTGGAAGGCCGATCAGGATACCTGCTTAAGGGAGTTAGAAAAAATTGATGCCGGCCGGTACGTAAAAGTCAAGTACGAAGATTACATTGGCGATTCAGACATTTTTATAAAAGAGATTTGTAATCGGGTCGGCATAAAATATCAAAACGTTGCTAACGATTTTTATAAATCTGAGGAGTCAAAACGTACCGCCGCCGGGGGAAAGATGTGGGAGAATGTTACAAAGCCGGTAATGAAAAATAACTATGGCAAGTTTTTGAAAGAGCTATCAGCAGAAGAAATATTGATTTTTGAACAGGTAGCCGGAGATACACTGGTTGAGCTTGGTTATCAATTACACGTGATAAAGCCGGGAGAAACCAGGGTTTTTACACCCGAAGAAATTGCGTCGTTCAATGCTGAAAACGATCGCTTAAAAAAACAAATCGTCCATCAATTACCACCGGAAGATATACTGAAAAGAAAATTGCAGTCGGATATTATTGCCGAAATAAAGCATTACGCACATTAATTTAAGTGCCTCATTGTTGTATATTTAATGCACGTTGAATATTGAAACAGGCACCATGATTACCGACGCTGATAAAAATTTCCCGGGTTCATCTTTTTCCGCAAACACAGAAGCGCACCGGCATTCGTTTTTTGCAGGTATAATTTATAATGGCAATCAGGTACAATTAACTAATACTATTAACTCAGTCTTAAGGCAAAAATCTTCAGGGTTAAATGTTGCAATTTCTATTTTTTATGGCCCGGGGCAAGTGCCACAACCAATTGCTTCCTCTGGTATAGTATGGATTCCATTCAGGCAAAAGGAAGATTTCTTTAAAACGATAGTGCATGAAATTGAGCTATGCACTGCCGATTATTGTACCATTGTTTGGAATGGTGAAGAATTGTTTGATGGTGCTTTTGACTCGGCATGTCAAATATTCAACAAATATGCAGAGGTAAACTGGCTCACCGGTATTCAAACTTTACGCACGGAAAGTGGATTTAATATTGCCCTGGGTAGCACCGCCATACGGCGGTGGAGCTATCAACTATATGAGCGCAATCTTTATAAAAACTCCGGAAGGTACATTGCTCCGGCATCAACCTTCTGGCGAAAGAGTATTTGGAAATCAATATCTCCGCAATTATATTTTATTAGCCAAAATGATTTTTGCGAGGATTTGTGGGTCGCCTTTTTTAAAACTCAAAAATTGTACACTTGCAAAATATACTTCTCTACTGTTGCTAATTACGATAAGCTCAACAAGCACAGCTTTAAGCAACCTAATTATTCCGAGTTAATTGAGGATAGCGTATTGAATAGGGTTAAAGAGTTCTTTTTCATAAATAATGTCCCCTATTTACGTTTGTTTTACCGAAGTGCAATTGGCTTTGCCCCGGTCATACGTTTCGACCTGAACACCCAATCCTTTTTTCTAAGCCCATATTGATATGCACTATCCTAAAATAAGCATAGTAACCGTTTCCTTTAACAGCGCTCAATATATTGAGGCCGGTATTCTATCAATTTTAGAGCAAGGGTACCCCGCATTAGAGTATATTATTGTAGATGGTGGCAGCACCGATGGAACCAGAGACATAATTGATAAATACCGCGACCGGATTGCAAAAGTTATTTACGAACCCGATAATGGCCCCGGCGAGGCATTGAATAAAGGGTTTAAAATAGCAACCGGTGAAATTATGGGATGGCTAAACAGCGATGACCGGTTACACTCAAAATCGCTATTTGCAATTGCCGAAATATTCAATAGTCTTAACGAGGTTGAATGGGTAATGGGTTTCCCTACATGGTTTAGTGCTAACGGTACCTGCATCAACGAAATATATTACAACCGTGGCAAGCCTTACTATTTTCCACAGTACATTGGCGACAACCTACACTTAAAATTTGCCCGGTGGAGCAAATGGCGATTTGCAATGGGCGATTTTAGTGCAATACAACAAGAAAGTGTGTTTTGGCGGAAATCGTTATGGGAAAAGGCAGGCGCCCACATTAAAGAAGAATTCATCGCCTTTGACCTTGAACTATGGACTCGCTTTTTTGAGTTCAGCCAGCTTTACACTGCCCAGGTATTGGTTGGTGGCTTTAGGGTACATGGAAATCAGATAAGCTTTAACCAGCAGCAGCGTTATAAACTGGAGTCGAAAAGGTTTATTGATATTTTTCGCAAAAGGCTTTTTGCCCAAAACTTTGGATACACCCTGCGCACTTTACTTGCCCGTGCTACCAAGCCTTTTTATTACTACGAAATACCGGTATTGAAAAAAATATATCCCTATCTCTTAAATCTTCCTCCACATATTGTTTATGACTTTTTTAATCATCGGTTCGAAATTGCGGACAAGTAGCACCGCACTTTAAGCTTCTAAATTTCAAGCCAGGTAAGCATTTTCCATATACTTAGTTTTAATCTATCGGTTAAGCGTGGTTCAAAATAAAACTCTCTCTTTTCTAAATTATCCCGGTAATGCTTCAGGGTTTCTATATAAGCCCTATAATGATTGAACAGGATAAAATCCGAACCCGAAACAATTTCGCGGATGGTGTTTTCATTAAAGTGTATAAATACGATTTCGTATTTGCCTTCTATCAATAGTCTATGGTTCACTATTTCCCTGGGGCATATTTCCGTATTCCAACCGGCCACGTTACATCCTTTATGCCTTATGATTAATGCAGACTCCTCAATTATCGGTATAATATCCAGGTATTTCTGATCATCAAATAGCCCTCTGAACGAGTTCTTTTCGCACCGGTATAAACAACAATCGGCCCACCATCGCAGCGTGGTTACCGCTCCTTTATTGGCACCCACAAAACCTGCATTATAAAGCCCGATTCTGAAATTCGCCTCTAGCCAGTTCTGGTTCTTATTCGGGTCGTTTTTATAAAAGTGAGGCGTAAGGATGAACCGGTGTTTATTCAATAGCTCAAACAAAAACCCATAGTCCGAAAAAAAGAAAAGGTCATTATCCAGGTAAATGAGTTGTTCTGTTTCCGGTTGTAAAAGTAAATGCTTCATCAACACCGGTTTCAAGCTCCATCTCAGCTTATCCTTGTTTGTGCGGTATTTGGTTATAATTTGCGCAGCGGTATGTTGGTTATTAATGTCCGATAGCTTCAAAAAGTTGCAGTTCTCAAGCTCAAAACTACTATCATCATCAATCACAAGCACATTCAGTACAAACTGGTGGCCTTGGTTTTTAAGCGATTTTGAAAGCGCCGAAACCTTATACAAATGGCTAACGGTAGTAATAGTGCAGAATTGATACATTTCTTTTAGGCTGCCTGATTATGTAATCCGGCTGGTTGCTTATTCAGAGTCAAATTTAACAGCGGCCCGGTCATAAACGTAGTGATAATTGCCATCAGTACCAGCAGCGTAAAAATGGGGCCCGAAATTACACCCATATCATAGCCTATGTTAAGTGCTATTAACTCCATCAATCCCCTGGTATTCATTAAAATTCCCAGCGTAAAAGCATCGCGCCAACTAATCTTGCTAAACCTTGCTGCCAATATTACGCCCACAAGTTTACCGGCAACGGCAACAAATAACACCAGCCCGAAAATGCACCATAAGTATGGACTGTTTAATAGGCCAAATTGCGTTCGCAATCCCGTGAGGGCAAAAAAAATGGGCAATAATATAACCGAGGTAAAGTCCTCCAGTTTCACTTTTATAAGTGGGCCCGACTTAACCTTTTCAGGCATTATCAGGCCTGCAATAAATGCCCCAAAAACTGCATGCACACCTAAAATGTCGGTAGCTATAGATGATAACAACAGAAGTGCAATAATAAATGTTATTCCAAAAATATCCGACCGGTTTGAGCTAAATAAATAACCTTGATATTTTTGCAACAATGGCCTTACTATTAAAAGCATAACCCCAAGAAACAAAACAACCATTAACAACGAAACGACGGATGTAGCAATAGACGTTGATTTTGCTACAGCTATCACAAGCGCTAAAACTGACCACGCCGTTACATCTTCAATTGCGGCGCTTGATAAGCTAACAATGCCTACCATCGTTCCCGATAGCTTCTTTTCCTTAACAATCCGCGCCAATACCGGAAAAGCAGTTATGCTCATGGCAACACCTATAAATAATGCAAATGGCAAAAAACGAACCCCGGCAGGGCTAAATTCTTTATAAAGAAACAGGCTTAAACATATGCCAAAGAAGAATGGAAATACAATACCCGATTGCCCAATTAAAAAAGCCTCCGACGCCTTGGCTTTCAATTTGCTAAAGTCAATTTCCATACCAACAATAAACATGTAAACTATAAGGCCTAGCTGGCTTAGCGATTGCAAACGGCCAAGAGACTCGACCGGGAAAAGAAAGTGGCTCGCCGTTGGGGCCAATGCGCCCAATAATGAAGGTCCCAGCAAAATGCCGCCAATAATTTCTCCCATAACCGCGGGCTGTCCTATAAAGCCAAAACCGAAAGCAGTTAATCTCGACACTAGCAGGATAACAACAATTTGTAAGATAAGGATACTGGTAGGTTGCTTTAAGTTTTGTAATCCCTGGCTCCATAAAGATGCCATGAAGGTTTGATTGGCAAAATAGGTTATAGGTAATGGCGAATGCATCTGGACATCAAACACCTGGTTAAAATAAAGGGCCAACCCAATCATCGTTGCAACAATCGTCATCAAAAAAAAATAGAAAACAAAGCTCTTCATACTTTCATATTGGTTCAAAGCAAAAATATCATTTCTTGCTCATTGGTACCGGTTTTGCTCATCGAAAAGTCCTTGTTCGGATAGCACAAAAAACACAAAAGCCCGCAGAGAGCTTTCTCTGCGGGCTTTTGTGTTTTTGATTGTTCTTATTGATTTTGTATTGAAGTAACCCCATTATGCGTTACTGCCATTTGGCCGCTACAACCACCGGGGGTGCCGTAATCTGTTAGCTTAACATGGTTAGTGCCATTTACGCTTGAATACTTGGTGCCCTGAATATAGTAGTTGCAGCCGGTGGTTCTTGCATTTTTAATAAGTGGTGAAGTGATAGAATCGATAGCATAATTTCCTTCTGCAGACCCATACATGCTACCGGTAATTTTAAACTGAAGGTTTGAAAGAGGTGAAGAGCTCTCGCCTGCCACCCATTCATACTGGTAATTCACATTAACGGTATCAAGAAACGAACCGGTCATACCAACATAACCACCGGTTTCAGCAATAACCAGGTTACCGTTCGAGTTAGTGCCCGTATTGGTATAGCTGATGCTACCATTAAGCCCCGTTACCTGGAAACCCGAAATGGTATAATTCTGTAGTGTTAATGAGTAAACATCATTTACCGTACGTATATCCTGGTTGTCATACGAAATTGTCGCAACACCTGATCTTGTTCTGCCATCACTTCCTACACAGCCCGCACCGTAATCATATCTTACAGTATGTGGTTTGCTAATGGTATCTATTGCAACAATAACACCACCGGTGGTATCGGACAAATTAAAGTTCTGGCCCATTCCTTTCGAGTTTTTTGAACCCGAAGAGGCAAAAATCATATTATTAACCTCATTCATAATTGCCTCCGATGATGCCATTGGGTCGTTAGCCGATGCTAAACCGGTTGAGGTTTTAGGCTTTATTACTTCTTTCTGGCAAGAGTTTAGAGTAACTGCTGTTATTACAGACATTGCAAATATTATAAGCAGGGTAACTTTTGTAAGCGATTTGGTTTTCATTTGGATTTCTTTAGTTTCTACATCACCTTACGCACCCATTATTAAAATGTTGCGGTTCCATTGCCAATGACCCAACATATCGCGCTTTGTTCTGTAAAAGCGCTCCCAAAAAGATAAATATACGGCTTGCAAATACCTGAAAATGAGGCTCTTTAAGGGTATTTATTCTCCATATAAAAATACCACAAGGCGTAGGTTGTTCTTCACCAATAAACGAAGTATAGCTATTCTACTGCTCTTTATATATCCTAAATTGGTGTAGCCCGGCATTCACCTGTTGGTATTTGTCAGTAACCATATTTCCGGGGTAAGTAATCAAATACTTACACGTATCCTGCTCACTAAACGAGATTGAATTATACCGCATCATATAGCATCTAAAGCTCCAGTTGCGCCACATTATATCCGGTGTAACACTTACAAAAGCGTTTTCAGGCACTATCTTTCTTATGGCATAAACATCCTGCAACATCTCTATATCGCGTTTAGCTTTTCCTGCCTGCATTGTTGTATAGCCTACACCACTCAATAATGCAACAAGCGCAAACATGGCGAAAGCATTTTTCCATTTCACTTGTTCGTTTAACCTCTCTATTGCAACATTTAATCCGTCAACAACCGACATGGCCCAGCCTATTGCAAAAAATGGCAGTCCTGGTATAAAATAGAAGTTACGTTGCACAAGGGTTAGCATCAAGGGCAGCGAAGCTGTAAATCCTAAAAGCAGAAACAACAACACGTAATCCTTCCTAATTTCATTTTTAATTGCTTTTAATCTGAGCGCAATAAGCGCCAGCACCGTAATAATTAGCGTAGGTATTTGCTCTGTAAAAAGCCCTTCAAGAATATAAAAGTGACTCTGCGCTACCGGATCTGCCGATATGCGGTGCAGCATTCTGTCAAAAAACCAGGTGTGCAGAGCACCGTAGGCGGTTTGGTTCTGCAAAATCAAAAACAGTATCGCCGCTATTAAAGCAACAGCGGCAATACTAGTAATAACAACATATTTGAATTCAACCTTTCTAACCGAAAGCCAATAAACAAAAAAGAACCCCAACGGAAACAGCCCGGGCACACCCTTCGATAGCACCGCAAATAGTACACATGCGCAACCAAGGTAAAAATGTATCGAACGCAAAGCATTGCGACCACTAACGGCTAACAAAAACAAGTAAACCGCAGCAGTAGTAAAAACGCCCATCGTGTTTTCCTGTATGTCGTTGGTATACGCCCAAAAAACAATAGGCATAATTACCCACAGCAATATTGGCAACCACCATAGCTGGCGCGCGGTTTGTCCTTCAAAAATTTTGCGCCACATAAGCGCTATAAACAAAGCCGTTAGCAGAAAAGTAAAAAGGCAAAATATCCGTTCAGGATAAATATTGTTTAAGCCGAACACCCTAAAAAATAAAGCCTGTATAAAAAACACCAATGGCGGATGCTCATGAAACGTATTTAAACCCGCTACCGAGTTTTGTGCCAACACCGGGTTCCAGAAAGAACCAACACCCCGCGCAAGGTTGCGTGCCACCGCTGCATACTGAATGCCATCAATAAACATTCCATCCTCAAACAAAGGCAGGCACAGTAACCACACTACCGCAGCAGCAGTTATAATTATAAATGGCGATTGTCGCCCGGTAAATAGCCGCCTGATTCTATCCATTCAATCTTATAACACCAAAGTTATATCATTTCGCTATTACCTCTCCAATTACTCGTACAGGCCCGAAATCAAAGCGGATAACTTCTTCTATTCGTTATCTATAACAGGCAAGTTATCCTCACCTCCGGGCAAAACACTATCCATTGGCATTACCATCTGCAGCGCAGGTCCGTTCAGCTTTACGTGAGGTACAAAATTAAAGGTATCGCGCTCGCTCAGGTAACCCCGCATCACCATCCGGTTGGCAATAATTTTAAAAAAGTCACCCATATATCCTTTAAGCTCACCGCTTTTGTCAAACTGGTATTTAAAATATTTGGGGTTAGGAATAATAGCTGCTAAAAAAATACATTCCTGCAAGGTAAGCTCCACCGGTCGTTCATTAAAATAAAACCTTGCAGCTTCTGTAACACCATAAACATTAGGCCCCCACTCAATTACATTCAGGTAAACCTCCATCATTCTTTCTTTAGGCACCAGTCCAAGGTTTTCTATCAGGTAAACAATCAGCGCCTCTTCCGCCTTACGGGAAATAGTCTTGTTCCGCGTTAAAAAAACATTTTTAACCAATTGCATGCTTATGGTGCTTCCCCCTCTGGCAAACCGGTGCTGCTTATAATTTTGGGCTATCGATTCTCTAAACGATTCAGGTACAAACCCCCTATGCACCATAAACGAAGGGTCTTCGCTTTGCATAATAGCCACCAGTAGGTTAGGGCTTATATGGTTTAACGGCGTAAATTCCGGGTTCTCCGGCCCCACTACAATATGTCTTACAAATTGCTCTCCGCTAAAAGCATCGTACACAAACGGTTCATTAATGCGTGCGTAATCTTCAGCACCGGTTTGTATAATATGAAAGTTCTTACGCCTTAGCTGCGACTCAAATATCAGCGAATCGGGTTGACGCGTATTAATCAAAAACTGCAAATCATATGCCAGTGTGCCGCTACACTTTATGCCCTTTAAGGTATTAAACATGCCACCGGGCAACGCATTAAAAAAAGTATCCGATCCGGTTTCGGGCATGTGCAGGCTAAAAGCAAAAACAGTATCCGGCATTGTTTGATAGCTGGTGAAAACCCTAAAGCTGGCGTGGTTGAATGTCCCCGTTGATGACGAGTCCAACTCAAAACCATCCTCCTTAATTTTAATAAGCCCTCTAAATTGCGCCGAAGGCAAAACGACATCCTCCTTTGCCAACCGCCAGTGCCGCACATGAAAATTCTCTACCGCAACAGTGGGTGAAATTTGTAAACCACCACCGGCTTCCTCTAATTTCACCTCAGCAGTTACCGATTGAAACCGACATTTAAATCCACGCTCGGCATTCAAAAACGGCAAATAGACAAGCATGATGCCGCGATGTTTAATGGTTAGCTGGTAACTCTTGTTCCTCTCCAACACCTCCGCATTCACATCCAGCGTATCGCTTAGCTGCTCATTAATAATTGCACCCGAACAATGATGCCCATCGTAAACCAAGTGCGGCACAAATACCTGCTCAACAAAAGTGGTATCCCGGTAACTTAAATGCATGTCACTAATTTCAACCGCAGTATTCAATAGCCTGAATAGATTGCTTTTCAAATCTTCGGCGCGCTCATAAAAATTGTGCTTGGCGCTTCCGCTACTTTCTCCGGTTGCCTGGCGGCCCCTTAAAAATAAAAGGTTGTTTCGCTCTGTCGAATTAAACGCAGTAATCACCGCGCTATCTATCTTCAACTCGTTAAAATTTAATTTACCGGTCAACAGGCTCAATAGCGCCGGTTTAATTTCCAGGCTTTGAATAATCGCCAAAGTATCGGCCCCCTCGGGTTGCGCGGTAATGCCATGCAATTGCACCCTGTTCCACTTAATAAATTTTATGCTGCCTACGTTAAGGTTTAAGTGGTAGCTCGCCTTTAGGTGTGCCTGTTCCCGCTTAAATGCCCACTGCAAAATACTGTCGCGGCCAATTGCAATTAATACAAGCAACGCTATTAAAAAAATCAACCATAGCCCAAAGGCCCGCTCGCGTTTCATAAATTCAAAAGTAGTGTGATTACTTACGGGTTTGAAGAAATGTTTAAAGACAACCGTAGGGGCGAAAATTTTTTCGCCCTGCATTCACTATTTGTACTACACTCCCTCCATAATCTTAATCTCATACTTCCGGTGCTCCTTATTGGTTAGGTGCGCATCGCGCAACCAGGGGTTCAGTATTTTAATGTGTTTGTATTTTAACCCAAACTGCGCTGCAAAATCAGCTATGCTGGCAATGCTGGTGTCAACGCTAACCACTCTGTATTTATACGGCGTATACAGCTCATCCGGTTGCATTACATAACCGGCCTTTTTAGGGTTCGAAAAAATAATTTTCAAAGCCAGCATCCTGAAAACATAGCGCGATGTTTCGGGGTTAAAATACATGTCGTAGTAATTATCCATTTTCTGCTCTTTGGCTCGCTGCATAGCACCGGCTAGTCCCATGTTATACGATGCCGCCGCCAGTGTCCAGGTGCCCAGTCTTTCTTTCGCATCCTTTAAATAAACACACGCTGCCGAAGTGGATTTCTCAACATTGTAACGCTCATCTACCTCATCATTAACCAGTAAATCGTACTTTTTAGCGGTCCCTTTTACAATCTGCCAAAAGCCAACTGCCCCTGCCGGGGAGGGTTCTAATCTAAATCCGCTTTCTATCAATGCCAGGTACTTAAAATCAGTAGGCACGCCACTATCTGCAAGAGTTTTTTCAATGTCCGGAAAATACCGGTTCGCCATTTTCATAAACAAAAGCGTATTCGAGTGCCAGTTGGCATTTATCAGCAATTCCCGGTCCAATCGCTCCTTCACATCAGGGTCCTCAAGCGGTACACGCTCACCGGCAAAATAAAGTTCGCCCTCAACATGTATTGGATAGCTTAAATGGTTTGAGTCAATGGCGTTGATCCATCTAATTCCCGGTGCCTCGTTTTTGGTTTGAATAAATATGTTGGTTGCGTTTGGCACCAAAAACGCTTTGCCTGCTATAATAGCAGCGCCAACAATTAAAAGACACGCCGCCAATAATGGTAAGCGGTATTGTTTACTAAAGTTCAATATGGAAAGTTTAGTCAATCGATTTTTTAAAAACGGGCACAGTCGAGCAAGGCTCACCGTACATTACCGAACTGGCAATATTACTTAATTGCCGGGTTATTTCTACAAAGGCAGCCTCAGGTATCTTGCGCTCACCACAGCCCTTTATTACAATGCGCTTACCGGCAAATTGCTCTTTATCCATTCTATCGAGCCTGCGCAGCAAAAAAGCATCGGCGGCACGTTGGGCATGACTATTAATTACATCATTAGCATAAGGGGCCAGTTCAGCACTTAAAACCATATATGCCCACATGGGTATAATGGCATCATTGCTACAGTATATGGCCACGTATTTATTTTGGTACTGGCTCCAATCGGTTGCCTTTACCGTCTCCCTAAAATCTGCCTCGCGCAGTATCAGGCCCTTAAATAGAAAGTCCTTTAAATCAATAAAGGCAATGTCCTCCTCTTTTGGAAAATACTCTTCCAAATCAAGCGTTATCAGCGCGCTTTGCGCAACCCGGTTTACAAGCGGTTTAGGTGTATCTGCCATAATTATTTGCCTTGCAATGTAGCGCAAAGGTAAACAACAATTATCCACCTTATGTTTAATCAACTGCGCCTGCCTTAAATAACAAAGGCACTAAGTTTCCTTAGTGCCTTTGTTGTAAGCTTTACTTCTTTCAATTAAAAGAAATCAAAACGGTTATCGTCAATCTTAGCTAGTTTCTTTTCAACCTCGGCAGCATTTCTGGCTTTGCCTTGTAGTTGTTGTTTTAGACCCATGTTATACATGCTGTAATCAGTAGTTTTAACCGGCTCTTGTATAGCCAGCGTTTGCACTACAAATACACCACCGTTTCCTTCAACCGCTGCCGATAGCTTTCCAACAGGGCTTGCAAGTGCTGTAGCCACAACCTTAGGCTCATAAGCACCATTTACCGCCGGGCGGCCAAACGAAGATTTATCGGCCTGCATAGCCACTTTAGACAGCTTAGAGGCAAGCTCATCAATATTAGCAGCTTTTGCATCAGCTACTTTCTTCGAAAGTATTTCAAACTTCTTATTCTTAACAACCTCTGGCTTTATCGCATCGCGCACAGCATCCAGGTCTGGCAGGCCTTTGCCATGCACACTTTCAAGCAATGCCACCACGTGTTTTTTCTCCACAGTATAAATAGGCGAAACGTCCCCTTTCTTGGCATTGTAAGCCCATTTAATCAATTCGCGCGCCGAGCCTAATCCTCTTATTTCAAATTCGTCCTTCTTAACCGCAGGCACCGATTTCATTTGCATTTTCTCTCCGGCTGCTTTAAACTTCGCATCGCTTTGGTTATCGGCTGCAAAATTGGTTGCTGTTCCGTAAATCTGCTTTTCTGTTTCCGGGCTTGGTAAAATCTCTTTTGTAAAGTAGGTCACCAAAACTGCCGGGTTAGTCGGCTTGTCTTCTATTACCTGTAAAATATGTATTGCGTTTTCAGCTTGAACCGGCAATCTGTAAGTTTTGCCTTTTTGTGCATGGAAGAAAACAAGGTCGTTAAAAGCCTTATCTCTGTCACCTTGCTTAATCCAACCCAAATCGCCACCGCGCATTTTGCTGTTTTGGTCAACCGAGAAGGTCATTGCAAATTGCGCAAAGTCGCCATGTAAAGAATCTATTGCCTTAAATACGCTATCTATTTGTAGGAACAATACGTTAGCTGCTTCCTGAGAGCCAACATTGGCAAAAGAGAATACAATGTCGCGCACTCTTACCGAATCCGAAATCAATTTACGGTCGCTCACCTTTGCAAGTTTGTACGATCCACCATCTATATAAGGCCCTACAACCGTGCCTACCTTAACCTGGAACAACGAATCCTTTACCGGCGATAACACTTTATCCTTCTCATAATAAGCAGCATCATAAGGAGTTTCAGAGTACAACCTTACAAAAACTGAATCATCCGATGCTGTTTTGCCTGCGGCAAAGTCGGCGCGCTTTCCTGCCAGGTAATCAACAGTTTTTGTCGAATCTGTAGCTGCAGCAACAATATCAAATGTTACATAATCAATTTTGCGGGTTTCTTCTTCCTGCTTAAACATGGCAGCATGTTCGTCCATGTATTTCTTCAGGTCTTCATCAGTTACTTTAACATCAGCATCATTAACATCGCTGTATGGCAGTTGAACATATTTAAAGTCTACCAGGCGGTTTTGGTCGTTATAAGTCATTTCGCCCATCCAATTAGGTATGTACAGGCCTTTAGTAATTAGGGTGCTGTATTTTTCCTGAAACTGGCCTTGTTTCAAAGCGGTTTCAAACCTAAGCCAGCTTTTGCGGCGGGTGCCGGGTTCTGTGCCTTCCTGGTCCTGATCCAAAGCGCTTAAAAACTGGCGCACGTTGTTAGGGTCGTACTGGCCTGTCTTCTGGTTTCTGAACGCCTGTACTATTGCCGGCGAAACGTTTTGGCCGGTAGCCAGTTCGTTCATTTCATCCGAAGTAACGTTTATGCCCAGGTTTTGATAAATCTTATCGAAAATGATGTTGCTCACCATTTCGTTCCAGGTTTGGGTGCGCAAATCGTTACGCTGCTGGTCGCTCACTGGTTGGCCACGCATCTGGTCTTCCGTCGATTTTACGTTCTCTTCGTATTTCTTGGTAAAGTCATTGTAAGTGATTTTTTCACCGTTTACTTTACCCACCGAATCTTTTCTACCCTTCAGCACGCTGAACTGAGAATTAGTAGCGTCCATAACAAGGAACCCCACTATTGAAGCACCAATCAGAAAGATGAGCAATCCTGAGCGCTGACGTATTTTACCTATTACTGCCATGTACCTGTTTTTTTAAAAGGACGGCAAATTAAAGGTAAAAAGTCCGAAAATGAAAGGGGATAAGGGATTTGCTTCATGTTTAGGCATTATTGAGGCCATTACTTAGCACAAATAATCAATGTGTTAATACAAAGGGGGTTTTACTGCCATACGATGAAACCCGCACTTATCAACACTTTCAGCCTATCCGCAAATTTGGAAAAGTGAACTGCACCATTATCTTTGTTACACAAATTTTTAACCCACACAAAAAAACAAAGTCATGAACAAAGGAGAATTGATAGACAAAATTGCGAAAGACACCAAACTTACCAAAGGACAAGCAGGCGATGCACTAGATGCAGTATTAGGCGCTGTTACAGGTACCCTTGCAAAAGGCGGAAAAGTTACCCTGGTAGGTTTCGGAACTTTTTCAGTTTCTGCGCGTGCTAAACGCAAGGGCCGTAACCCCCGTACTGGTAAAGAAATCAATATCAAGGCTAAAAAAGTTGCCAAGTTTAAAGCAGGCGCCGAACTAGCCAAAAAAGTAAATAAATAAGCTCTAACCAAGTTTTTAAAAGCCCTGAAGCCTCCGCTTCGGGGCTTTTTGTTTTGGGCCATTTCCGTCGTCATTTCTCCTTCCGCATCAATCTGGTCTTCCATATGTTTCAAAAACCATTACATTTGCCCCACTAAAAAAATCAACACAAATGGGAAGAGGAGATAAAAGAACCGCAAAAGGAAAAAGATTTAAAGGTTCGTATGGTAAGTCAAGGCCACACAAAGAAGAATCAACTGTAAAAGCTGATATCGCTGCTGCCGCTGCTAAAAAAGCAAAAGAGCCTAAAGTTGAAAAAGTTGCTGCGCCTACCGTTAAAAAAGCACCTGCTAAAAAAGCCGCTGCTAAGAAGAAAACAGAAGAATAATCTGTAGAGATGCATTGATTGTGTCTCTGTATTTTGGCAATACGCCAACCTACAAATCCATCATTTTGTTGTAGGTTTTAATAAATATAGCTCCAAGGTTTTTGTGAGGTGGTATGTAATCCATAAACCTCTCATAGGCCTTGGGGTTATCTTTTACAGCCGCGTCCAAATCATTCCAAAGCAGCTGCCAATCCACATCCTTTCCCTCTCTTATATACTCGGCCATTAATTTCAGCATAGGGTTGTTTACCGCCCTGGTGCCAATCTGTTTGCTCGAAATGATACTTACTTCCGGCGACCGCTCAATAATGCCCGATATACTATGATAGCCCCCGCACGAGCCCAAAACAAATATCTGCGTGTTCTCCCTTACCTTTTCAATCGTTTTAAAAGCGTAGTAGCTATGGCCGCGGTGTACCATTACATTGGGCTCGTAATCATTATTGGCAAACACCTGCTCTAAAGCAGCCTGTCCGTCGTACTCATCTTTCGATTTGTTGGCGTATATGTGCACCGACTTACCCATTTTCGATTGAATGATTACATAGGTGCCCGAGTCAACAACATTCCAGTTTTCGTCCTTAAACGTTTTAATAAATGTCGAGAACGAAGCGTCTCCGTCCTCATCGTTGTAAAAATAAATAAGCCACCGGTCTATGCTATCGCGCCCAAATAACTTCGAGTTACTTATTTTATCAAACCTGGTTACAGCATATTGTTTCGAAACTGACGAAAACCAATCCGAGCTCCCCACGCTACGGTCAACAAATAAATTCGATAGCAAGCCATAAATAGCTGCACCCCGCGTATTGCCCTGCGATTTTTGCTTAATATATTCAAGCTTAATGGTGCCCCTCAAAATTTTTAGCACCAAGGGGTCGGTAATACTTCCAAAAGCATCAGCCACCTCTACCGATTGCGACAAATCGCCATAATCGCCCAAACCGCTGGCAAAGTTTATCATCATCATTTGCTGGTATACCGGTGTCATGCTTTGCAAAAAGGTGCTTAGCTTACCAAACCCGGCGCACATTTTTATAAACGTGCGGAAACGGTTATCTCCCAAATCCTGCAAAAACTCAAAACCCGAAATAGGCGCCATTTTCACCATCATTCGGTTAAACAATCCATTAAAGGTCGAAGTAAAAATTTCTTCTTCACTATATACCACCATGGTATATAGCTCCTGCGCCGAAAATCTTTCTATCGAGGCAAACCTTACTTTATCCGGTTCATTGTGTAAGTCGTTTAAAACACGCACAAATTTGAGCGAGTAAATGGTAAGGTCATCTTCCAGCGAGTGAACCCCCAATGGGTTTTTCCGCGCACGTATCCGCAACATGGCCTGTAAAAATTTGGCGGGGTCACTGCCTATCTCATCTGCCTGTTCAATGGTGCACCGTCCATTGGCAATATCATCTATCAAAGTAAAGGCATTCGACCGCCGCGTATATTTTGCCATTATCTCAAGTACGATTTTCACTACGGTATCATCACTTGTTTTAAGCGCCTTAAAAATTACATCGCTCGGGTTAAAATATCGCTTTACAGTTACCGGTGCGGCTTTAGTAGCAAGCTCAAGCACAGGCAGCGCGTAATCCTTATTCCTGAAATTTCTGAAATTCAAAAAAACAAGGTCGGGCCGCGTCTTTGCGGCAAACAACAAAAAGGTATCTACGCAGGCCTCATTTTGTATTAAACTAAACGTGTTGAATCCCTGAACAACATTATTGTTCAAATACCCACAAAGTTGGTGCTGCCTTATGGCATTCAACTCACCCAGCATAAACCTGAAAATATTATCAAAGCGCTTTACCGAATAAATATTGGCACGGTTTACTTTATGCAATTGTGTGTACAAGTACTCGCGCAGTTCGTTTTTCCGGGTAACATCAAAGTCGGGCTTTTCAATTACGCGCTGTATAGAATCGACCAACTTAAAATAAACCCTTTGCGCATAGGCATTGATAGCCGAGTCGCCCAAATCAACCATTCCATCTTCAGCGCCATCAAACAAATCAATTCTCTTTTGTTCTCCATCCACTATGTCTCCATCGGCCTCATTACTGCCTGCATAAATTGGTAAATTAGGGTTGGCTTTTATTGTAGTACAAAAGCAAAACAAAAGCAACGCTGCAAATAAAATTTTTGCAACGGTTAGCCAGCGGGGCACGTACAACAATTTATTTGCAGCGTTTAATGGCATCAGTTATACTCCCAAAATTTTGTAATACGCCCTTATAAAAATTGCCTCTAGGTTTTTGTGGGGAGGCACATAGTCACCAAAGTACTGATTGTGGCCAAGTTTCTCACTCATTTTTCCCCAAAACTCATTCCAGTCAATGTCTTTTCCGCTTCGTATGTTTTCGTTCAGCGCATAAAGCATTACATCATTAACCGATTTTGTGCCCACCTGCTTGGTTGATATGATATGTGCATCGGGTGCGTTTTCAAGGGCTACAGATATTTTATAAAATCCTCCGCACGAGCCTACAAACAACAGCCTTGTAGTAGCCGGTATCCTTTGTAAAGTTGATTCAGTATGAAAGCTATGCCCTCTATGCACTACTACCGTAGGCACCAGGTTGTTGGCCTTAAAATAATCGTTAATAGCACTTACCCCGTTTTCTTCCGAGCCGGGTTTGTTAGCCAGAATTTCAACCTTTTTTTGCAGCCTGGAATAAATACGCACATAACTGTTTTTATCTTCTACACCCCAGGCGTTTTGGTTTTTATAGCTGTTCATAAAGTTGATAAATGAACTGCGGCCGTCATCATCATCGTAAAAAAACATTTGCTCGGCGCAAACATTGCCATCATTAAACAATGCAGTGGATGCCAGGGTATTAACCGGCGATATTTTAAACTGTTGTGCTATTGACTTATACCAAGGAGCCTCAACCTTCGCGTTGCCCGATATCATACTCGAAAGCACACCGTAAATCGAAATGCCAAACTGGTCTCTGGCTGATTTTACGCGCTCATACTCCTTCTTAATACTTTCCTGCAAAACAGTCAATAATGAATTATCCCTCAGGTTCGAAATAGCTTCTGCCACAAGCACTATCGATGACAGGTCATCCTTTTGGGCTTCAAGCTTGCTAACGTATGCCTGTAAAAGTTTCTCCTTTGCCACAGGCGAAAACTTGGTTAAAAACTCCTCCAGCGTACCATAGTTGGCGCAAAGCGAAATAAAATCCCTAAACTGGTTATAGTTAACGGCGCCCAAAAAAGCCTCTCCGTTATCCTTTGGCAGCTTTTGAATAAACCGGTTAAACAACCCCGTAAACGTTGAAGTAAAAACTTCATCCCTGCCGTACAGCATTAAAAAATAAAGGTCGGCCGAGCCAAAATTTTCTACCGACGAAAACGGCTGCTGCGCACCGGTGGCTATCTTCTCGTTTATTTCTCGTATAAACCTTAAGCTATAGTCGCGCATTTCGCGGTTAATGCTATACTTGCCTATGTACTTGGGCCGCGATATTATTTTAACAACGGTACTAAAAAGCAAGTTGGGGTCGTTGCTTACAGTTATTGCTTCGGCGGTACTCATTTTGCCAGCTACAATATCATCCAGCAAAAGCAATGGTTTACTTTGGTAGCCCAGGGTTGGGTTTATTTCAAATATCTTTTTTACAACCGGGTTTTGGCTGTATTGTAATATATAGTTGTTAGCCTCGTGCGGGTTGTATAAATATCTCTTTATAGATACCGGTGCGTTAATAGCGCACTCTTCCAGTACTTTTTTGCAGAAAAATTTGCCCTTAAAGGCTCCTATTTTCTTTAATAACTCATCGGGCTCTTTTTGTGCAGCATATAGCAACACTTCCTCGGCATAATCCTTATTAATAAATGCCGGAATATTTTGGATAGTCTGTAGTATGTTCTTCTTCAATGCTACCACTGCCCTTGTGCGCTCATCCAAATTCACTTTAAACGATTCAATGGCTTCTGGTATGGGTACTGGAACTAAGTCCTTGTTAACCACCTCCGGCTCCTTGGTTTTTACAGGGGTTACCGGGGCCGGGGCAATATCCGGGGTTAATATTTCTTTCCGTGGTTTTTCGCTCACCAACACCGGCTCCTCTGTTGCTTTACGCGTATTAATAATCGGTGCAGATACCTGTACCGGTTCTTCTTTCTTTTGGTTTACCGGTTGCGATTGAACTACCGTTGTCGGCTCTGGTTGTGGTACGGGTTTCTCTGTGGCTGGTTTTACCGGCTGGTTTATTACTGGAACAACCGCCACCTTTTGGTCGGCCGTTACTTCGGCTTTTGTTTGCGGTGTCGTTGGTTTAATCGGCTCCGCCACCTGGGTTTTCATCTCGGGTACGGGTTGAATTTCCTTTTTCGCAACAGTCATTTCTGCCGCCGGTCTGGCTATGGTATCGTGTGTAACACTTGTTTCCGGTTTCACTTCAGTCGTTGAGGGTTTTACTGATGGCGGTTCAGGCGATACCACGTCGGGTGCAACAGCCTTAGGCGGCCGGGCTTGCACAATTCCCTTCAGGCTTTGGTCTTCGGGCTTGCCGTTCCCAATATCCGCCTGCCGGTTAAAATTCATAAATGGCGGGGTAAGTGTTTCTTTGCGGGTGTAAGTGGTTAGGGCAAGCAAATACTCTTTCCTGTTATCATCAACCAGTGCCAGTAATTGATCAAGCACCTTGTTTTTGTAGCAAAAAATCACAAAATCCTTTAGCTTCTCTTTGTCCATATTGGCAATCATCACACTGCTAATAGTTGCACCCTTTGCTTTGGTGCGCAGTATTTCGAAGAAGCCCGGAAAAGTTCTTGGCGTGGTTTCCTTAAACCCATAATTCAGTAACTGAAACATTTCTTCTGTTGAGTTTCTGCTGAATGCTTCGAAGTTGTAACCAGGCCCGGCAATAAGCGCATCCTGGTTTATTTTCCGCATTGTTTCAACACAATACATATCAATAAACCGGTTTGATGAATATGTTATGGGGGCATCGTATTTCATGCACAAGCCTACCTGCAAGCTAAACATCAGGTTGGGATGAATGCCAAATGAATCTGCAACCTGCATACTCATATTGTTCTTTACAATTTCATCCAGCAACAAATAAGCACGTGACCTAAGCCCAAAACGGTCATAAATATCAAGCGACTTTTTTACGTACGGGTCTTTGCTCGTTCGCAACAAATCGCTTACTGTATTGCCCGAGGTATAGTATCTTTTGGCCGATTCCGGGGCCAGTTTAGTAGCTTTCTCCAACACCCTAAGCGCAAATTTGCGGTCATCAAACTCCTCGGCATATCTAAATACATCATCGGGGTTGTCGTTCATGTAGTCCACCAAAAAGTCTTCAGCAGCAATTTCGTTGGGTATTAACCTGGCGGCCTTAATTGTAAAGTCCGAATAACGTTTAATGTTGTTCGTAAGGTCATCATTCTCATCCCACTCAATCATTACCGAAAAATAGCTCAGCACTGCCAGGTAAGTGCCCGATTTAAAGTAACTGTCGGAGTAATACCTGTTTACATTACTCAAAAACATTTGCAGCCTGTTTAGGTAAATGTTTCTTTTGTCCTTAGTTACCGGCTGGCGCATAATAAACGCAATTACGCTATCGGTCATGGCAAAAAAGCGGCTGTCGGCACTCTTAAAATCGTGGGCAATGCGGGTCTTTTCAAAGCTTATCCGCTTAAGCAAATTAATCCTCTCGTCTTCATACAAATCATAGGCCGATGAGTCGGGTGGGGTTAGCGTGGCGGCGCTTAAATCCTTTGCAAAAAGAAAAGCAACAAACAGAAATAATATTTTCGGAACCGCCTTCAATGTTTTAGTAAACGTAAATTTGTACTTATTGTTTAGCTTGTAGCCCGTAAAGATTGGGTTATATAATCGTTAAAACTCATTATTCAACTTAAAGTATTTCACATGAAAAATACACGTGTCCTTTTTTCTGCTTTAGCAGTTATAATGCTTTTTACCGCATGCAATCAAAAAGCCAAACGCGCAAAGGAGTATCACGATAACTTGCTACACTCCGTACAGGTGGTAATTGATAGCTCGCTGGAGTATGGCGATGCCATACAAAGCCACGATAAAGACCGTGCATTAAGGGCCCAGCAGCAATACTCAAGTTTGGTAGATAAAACAATTGAGAAGATCAATACCACCGGAAATTTTGATGATGATACCCTCCTAAAACATTACTCGCTCGAACTTTTAGGCTTTTATCGCACCTCGCTCGACAAGGATTTTACCCCTTTTTTGAATGGACTTAAATCGAATGAGCTTTCGGAACAGGAAAGTATGATTGCCGATTCGCTGTACAGCAAACTCACCATGACCGAAAACAACTATTGGGAAAGATTTGATTGGGCTGAGAAGAAATTCTCGAAACAATATGAGTTAAGCAAGCTGGAAAAGTAGGCTATTAAGCATCAAACTTATAGCCAATACCTTTAATGGTTTTAAAATATTCGTCGCCTATTTTTTCGCGTAATTTGCGAATGTGTACATCAATCGTTCTATCGCCTACAATAGTATCATTGCCCCAAACGCGGCTCAATATTTCCTCGCGCTTAAAAACCCTTCCCGGCTTTGAGGCCAGCAGGTTCATTAATTCGAACTCTTTACGCGGCAGGCTTATTTCTCTACCTGCTTTTAATACCAGGTAGCGTTCACGGTCAATTTCAATGTCGCCAATGTTTAGTTTGGTGCCGCTTTCGCTGGTTTCAAGCCTGCGTAACAGGGCACGAATCCGGCTAATAAAAACACGCGGTTTAATTGGCTTGGTTATATAATCATCAGCCCCAACTTCAAAGCCCGCTATTTGCGAGTAATCCTCATCTCGTGCGGTAAGAAAAGTAATAAGTGTGTTTTTAAACTCGGGCATAGCGCGCAATTCACGGCAAGTTTCAATACCATCAAGCTTAGGCATCATCAGGTCAAGAATAATCAGGTGCGGGCTTACTTTTTTAGCAAGTTGTATGGCTTCCACTCCGTCTCTTGCAGTATAAACCCAAAAGCCTTCTTTTTCAAGATTATACTTCATAAAATCAAGTACATCAACCTCATCATCAACCAATAAAATCTTTACGTCAGTTACCTCCATGTAAACTTTAATTTGATGCGAAGGTATGATTGCTGTGTTAAGCTAAAGTTATACAAAACTTAAGCTTCGTTACGTTTTAATCATTATACCCTTGCTTTTTAGGCCCTTCGGAATGTTACCCAAAGGTATATTTATATCGAATTGAAACAGCACAATTAACTTAAATCCGGTTTTCAATTGAAACTCAAACAAGGAAACAGCCTTTGACTTATTGAACAACAACCTCTGTGGCAAAAATTAATTAAAACAGCCCGGAAGGGCGACTTATAACAGTTTATTAATCTTCGAAATCATATTCGCGGTTTCCTGCTGCTGGCCACACAAATTAAGGTGATACCATTGATCGTAAAACAATGTTGAATCCATCAAAAATGGATCATTAAGCATGGTTATGGACTTAAAGGTAGATTTAATTTTCACGAGGCCCTTCAAACTTACCCTGTTCTCGGCGATATCAGGTATTGGGGTAAACAGAATAAATATTTTTTGCTTTTCGCTTCTTAAAGAGTTAACAAATTTCAAATCATCTGCGGTATAGACTACATCTTTAATAATGTGCTTTTCTATTTCAAATTTTTCGTTGCAATTAGAGTACGTGGTTGAATGCGTATTTAGCGAGTCCATGACCCTGTCCCTGTCTGTATGAGCGATATAATCGCGCGGCAAAAACGGTGTGCGATACTTGCTTATTGAGTCGTAATAACTGTTCCAATTAAAGAAAATGAGCTTGGGGTTATGAATAATTACATTTTTGCTATAGGCATAACAACCCACACATAAAAAGTGGTACCGGCTTTCGTTTACAAAAGTTGACCTTACCAAAATATTATACGGTACATATAAAATTATCTCATCATAATTTTTTGTAAGATTTTGATCATTTAAAAATTGAAGAAATGATGAGTTTTCGCTACCTGAAAAATACAGGAAATCTACATCCGCATTAGCTTCCTTTTGCACCTTCTTGAAATCAATGTTATGCTGTAGATTAGAACACCCTATCACAACCACCTTTTTCGAGTGTCTTCGTTCCGCAGAAATTAATTTAACCGAACCGTAGGTTGGGCTATAATACCTGGTGTATAATCTATACAGCCCAAAGGCAGGCAGGCCTATATTAATAAGCACAACTGCTAACAATGGTATTGATATTTTAAAGAAAAACTTTCTCATTAAAATTGGAAATATATAAATGTCTGAACTTTCCTTTCAATGCGGTTTTGATAAAGTTTCATAAAACAGCATTGCATAACACATACGTAAATTATCAGTCTAAAGGCATAAGGGATTTTAGGCATTCTTATTTTCCGTTCATCTCTTCTTAACCACCAGTCTATTATCAATAAAAGGGTAATTAAAAAAAATGCCCAATAACATGAAGGCGAAAGCTGAAATTGTCCAAAAGGGTGAAAAATTCCCGTTACAATTCGCTTAATGTAATCCAAGGCAATTCGCACGCCGTGCGCTCTAAAAAATATCCAGGCAAATGTAACAAACACAAAGGTTGATGCCATTTGCACAAGTTCCTTAATGGTAGGATATTTTCTGTTTTGCGCAACTATTTCCGACCCATATTTTCTGTTCCGATTTAATAGCAGCAACGGAAGAAATCCGCATGCATGAATAAATCCCCATGCAATGAAGCTCCAACTTGCCCCATGCCAAAAGCCGCTTACAATAAAAATGATAAACGTATTTCGCACGGCAGTCAGCTTACTACCCCTTGAACCTCCCAAAGGGATATACAGGTAATCCCGGAACCAGGATGACAGGGATATGTGCCAGCGCCGCCAAAATTCGGCAATGTCACGAGAAAAATAGGGGTATTTAAAGTTACTCAGCAATTCAAATCCAAACAACTTAGCCGTACCCAAGGCAATGTCTGAATAACCGCTAAAATCTCCGTATATCTGAAAACTGAAGGCAAATGCCCCAACAATAAGCATTAGGGCATTTTGAGATTGATAGTGCTCAAAAACGGAATCTGCCGTTACGGCCAGTCCATCGGCAATCACCATTTTTTTAAACAGGCCCCACAGAATCAAGCGACAACCATCGGCTGCGTCATCATAATTAAAGTTTCGCTTGCGCTGCACCTGGGGCAGCAAATGATGTGCCCTTTCAATTGGCCCTGCCACCAAAAGTGGGAAAAAGCTTACAAATACGGCGTAATCAATAAATTCAGTTATCGGTTTTTGTCTGTTTCGATAAATATCAAAAACGTAAGACATGCCATGGAAGGTATAAAACGAAATACCTATTGGCAAGGCAATATGAAGCAAAACCGCATCGGCGTGCAGCCCGAACCCCTGCAACCCGTGTTGCAATTGTAATGCAAAGAAATTATAATATTTGAACACCCCTAAAATCCCCAGGTTATTCACAATGCCTAGCAACAAAAAAAAGCGCGCCTTTTTTCTGTTCGGTGAGGCTACGCCGAATCCATAGGCATAATCGAGAAAAGTGCTTAATGCCAAAAGTCCAAGAAACTTATAACTCCACCAACCATAAAAAAAATAACTGGCCGCAAGAATTAATAAATTCTGAATTCGTAAAGTTCGGTTAAACACAAGCCAATAAAGGCAGAATACGATTGGCAGGAATACGAAAAACTCGATTGAATTAAATAGCATTTATAAACAACTTATTATGGTTTTCGTATCTGTTAACCATAAATCAAATGGCAACAATCCTTCTTTTGCACCCAACAAATAATACTGTTGGCAAAGCAGCTGAAAATTCACGGGCTTTGCAAATCAACCCGGTTCTTAATGGACTTTAAGTGCGCTGCGTCTTCGGGCTAAATATTGCCGAAGATAACCAGGCGACAGTTATGTACTGGTCCGCAATTAAACCACTTTATTGGCACAACAGCTGGCCGCATGCGCATCGGGTTTAGCCTTAAAGGTAAAGCCCATAGATAGAATATACCCCATGGCCTCAGTAAGCGCCGTATTCGACCCAAAACGAGGATTGGTATTAATATCCGCATGCACCTCCAATTCTGTTCCGTATTTATCAAACAACGGACATAAATGGTAAGCAATGTCTATAGAGCGTGAAACCTCAATAAGCAGGCGTTCTTTAAGGCTCATCTTGTTTCGGGTTTTATCGTTATTAATAAACATAAAACCCCCTCTGCCTTTTCGTAACAGAACAATTACCGTGGCAAATTCCGTTTCAAGCCCCCTTACCTGCGAATCTGTGCCTATGCAAACCTTAATCTGGTTGCCTAGTTCCCTTTCATTAATAAGTGCATTTTCAACAGCTGTAATGATGGGCCGTTCTATTCTGGTTCCATCTAATTTTCGCCATTTCGACTGAAGTATTGGTTCCATATAAGTTGTTTGGTTTACTAAAAATAGCAACAACTTTTACTCGCTCATGGGTTTTTTAAATTTCAATTTTCAACATTTATTATGCACATGTACACCCTTGTACATCATAACTCCTGAAAATGGATGGCGGTTGAAACTAAAACGAGGCCTGGGTTTTGGCGGCGGCGACCTTTTCCCTAAGTTTTATGGTGTGCTTTTTGGCACCTAAGTTGTATAGCAGTTGAAACAATAAAAACACCACTGCAAAATATACAAAAGCTAAAAATGTTACCCATCCTGTCCACTCTATTACATTCAGCACCAACAACAACACTAGTGGAAGTGAAGCAAGCGAAGTAAAAATGAGAGTAAGAGCCACCATTTTATCCGACAATCCAAGATAAGCAAGATGATGTGTTATATGGTCTTTGCCACCTACAAAAGGCGACTGGCGCCGCATTATTCTGCGTATAGTAACAGTGGTTGTATCTATTAACGGAATAATAAACAACAGCATCGGCACTACAAATTGCTTAAACTGTATAAACCCGGTTACCACTCCCTGCTCTTTAAAGTTCCAAAAGAAAAGTATACTGGTAGACGCGAAAAACACGCCTAAAAACTGGCTACCGGTATCCCCCATAATAATGCGCGAAGGGTGCCAGTTAAAAAACAAAAATCCCGATAGCGCACCCAACACACCAACCAGCATTACCAGGTAAAATGTACTTAAGGCCGGTCCGCTAAGTGCAATTATTGCTATTAAACCAATAATAATGCACATGGAAATGGTAGTGGTAATGGCGTCCATATTGTCAAGCATATTAATTGAGTTCATCAACCCTATTACCCAAACAATGGTAACAATAAAATCAACGGCCTGATTACCTGAAATTTTGATATACACATCCGAAATGATGAGTATAAATGCGCAGCTTAACTGTAAAATAAATTTAGCTAACGGATTGGTATTATAAGCGTCATCGGCCAAACCCAAAATAAAGCCCAGGCTTGTTGAAGCAATAATGCCTATCAGGTGTTTATCAAGCAAGTAGTCGGTTTGACGAGGCAAGGTGCCAATTACCGAAATGGAGATAAGAAAAACGATAAAGAATGAAATACCACCAATCGCTGGCTTTATGTTACTCGACCAACGCACCTGGTTCATCTCACCATCATTTCGGGCTCCTAAATTGAATGAGAATTTCAAAAAAAGCCAGTTAATCAGAAACGAAAAGAAACCACTAATCAAAAAGAAAAGCGCCAGGAACGTAATTAAATATTGTTGATCAATAATCATGCTCTGTTATTTCTCACCAAAAATCCGCGATAACCAGGATTTAGACTTTTTCTTTTCTTCTGAAGTATAATATCCTTCGCCATATTTATTTCCATAGTAGCTATAGCCATAGCCGTAACCATAACCGTAATTGTAACCATAATTACTGCCATAGCCATAACCGTAACCTGATGCGCCGCGGCCAAAATCGTTAAGTATTATTGAAATATTTTTTACTTTATGTTCACTTATTGTGCGGTTAATCGACTGAACAAAGCTTCTGTTTGAGTACGCGGCCCTTAAAATATATATCGGATAATCAGATAGCTTAAGCAGTTCCAGGGCATCTGTAACCAAACCAATTGGAGGGGTGTCGAGTATAACGTAATCATATTTTGTTTTCAAATATTCAAGCACTTCGGGCAGCTTAGGAAGAAGTATGAGTTCTGATGGGTTAGGTGGTACCGGCCCCGACGTAATAAAATCCAGGTTGGGTATTCCTGACTCCATTATGCATTCATCAATCTTGCTCTGCCCACTCAAAATAGTGCTTACTCCTTTATGGCTTTCCACATCAAAAATTTTATCCAGCCTTGGCTTACGCATATCAAAGTCAAGAATGATAACCTTTTTATTTAGCAGCGTAAGAATGGCAGCAATGTTAAGCGATACAAAAGTTTTTCCTTCGCCGGGTATGGTAGATGTAGTTGACAGAATCTTTGCCCCTGGTGTATTTGAGATAAATTGAAGATTAGTTCGCACGGCTCTAAACGATTCAGTAATCGCCGATTTGGGGTCTTGAGTTACAACTACCTGAGAACGTTGCAATTCCTCTTTGTAACGAGGTATAACTCCCAAAAGCGAAGCGTTTGTTTTCTTAACAACTTCGTCAACTGATGTTATAGTACTGTGTAACAAGTACCTTATAGCTATCATTATTAAGCCCAAAATAAGGCCAATAACTAGTCCCGAAAGCTTGATTTTCGTCTCGTTCGGCGATATGGGATTAGGGTCTGCCGAGGCCGCATCTATAACCACGTAGTCCGAAACCACGGCAGCTCCTGCAATTAAATAGTTGGATTTTTGAGAAAATAGGTTATTTACAAAATCGTTGCGCATGGCGGCCATTTTTTCCAGGCGCCCATACTTAGCTTGTAAGCCGGGCATCCGAATAATCTCGTCAAGATACTTTTGATATTCTTGCTTCAATAAAGAATACTGATCTTGTAATGCCACAACCGCGTTCTCTATATTTTTATTAAGCCTTATCTTGTACTCATCAATTTGCCTATCAAGAAGCCGCACTTGCGGATGTTCGGGTGTGGCATCCAGTAGCATACCGTTTCGTTGTTGCTGCAGGTCATTAATAGCCTTAACATCGCCGTCAAAAGTCAACGATGTGGTTTTAAATTTTATAGCTGGCAGATTTGAATACTCTTTACTCGCAATAAGCAATTGCTTTAATGCCTTCATGAGTGAAATGTCGTATTCAAAATCACTAAACCGCGACTCAAAACCGGTTGCTTTATCCGATAAGCCATTTACATAGCTATCACCATAATTAAGATAACCATCCTTAATGCGCTGCATGGTAACGGAATCCTGAAACTTGTCAAATACCATACCGAAGGTATCTATTTGGCTATCAATAAACTTTAGCACATTTTGAAAGCTCTCGCTTTTTAAAACGATATCGTATTTAATAAACTCATCGCACACCGTTGCCATAATATCCCTGGCTTTGTTGGGGTTCCCGTCTTTGTAAGCCAGGCCAATCATTCTGGTTGATGGATCAAGGGGCTGAACTTCAATTTTATCAACCACCTCATCAACCACAGCACTTTTATCCAGAAATCTGAAATTATAAATATCGCCTGTAGGGGCTTTATCCATCGTCCCTTTTATCCGGATCTTAATCGAAAAAAACTTATTTGAAAACTGCTGGTCCGCCTCAATTGCTTTGTCGTAATCTATACCATTCATGGTAAAGCTTATCATTAGCTTATTGCCACCCAACATCTTTACATAAATTGGGGCATTAATAATTTCATCGTTCTTTATTGAATCTATAACCACCTCAAACGGAGACGAGGTGTACAACTCTGAAGCAATAAGTTTTGTTTTACCTTCTTTGTAATAACCTATTTGCAGCGGCAACCTATTTACTACCCGCTGAATAAACAAACTTGACTTTATTAGCAGAATTTCGCGATTAATATCAGCGGCATCCTGGTTCTCAAGGGGTGTTTTTACATTTAAAATCTGAGTTGTTTTGCGTACCTTAAGTAACAGAGTTGTGCTGGCCTGGTAAACGCGTGGCGTATAGCGCAAATAAATAATCGACAGCGAAAAAGAAATTATAACAATCAAAAAAAGCCAGATTATCGACTTATTTATTATATACAATAACAAGCCAATGCTTATATCATCAACAGGGCTTGACGACGGTGCGGCCTGTGATTCAGATGTCAGCGCGCTATTTTCCATAAGTCTTGACTAAAAGTATAACAGTAGCGATAGTCGTAACAAAAGATAGGTAGGGGCCCACCTCTGCAAGTATCTGAGCCGGAACACTCGCTCTTTTTTCTTCAATATATATTATATCGTTTGATTGAACAATCAAATCGGCCCTTCTCATCCCTTCTAAAGTTGAAAGGTCAATCAAAATAACCTGCGGGTTTTTTATATCCCCTCGTAAAATCTTAATTTTATAGGCCTTTTCACCGCCCCCTATTCCTCCTGCTTTCGCAATCACCTCTAACAGGTTTGTCGGACCATTGTTTAGACCAAGCACCGAAGCACTGGAACCCTTAAACATTATAACCCTTCTATTTGCTACGTTTAGAACAACAAACGGATCAACAAAAAGTCCTGAAAACTTATCAGCAAGAATTCGGTTTAGCTCTTTTTCTGTATATCCCTTAACAAATAATTCCCCTAATACCGGAAACCGAGCAAATCCCTCATTATCAACTAAATAAGAGAGCCCGCCGCCGGAGCCAGAACCCCCCGCGTTACCTGACGAGACATCTATTAATTTGAATCCATCACGGGTGTAAATACGCAGGGTAAGTTCATCTCCCGGTTGAATAACGTATTGATCAATTTGCTTTTGCGCCAACTCAAAATACTGATACTGCTTTTGCTGAAACATCAGGTTTGGATAAAGCACCCTGCATGAGGGGATTGAAATAAGCAAAACGGCAATCAAAAATATTCCGACGAAGTGTTTCATGTAGTTTGTTACCTACAAACCTATGAAAAAAAAGGATAGGCATTTAAATTTTGGATGTAATTAGCTTTCAAAGTAGTGATTTATAAAGTAATGCGGTATCACTGCACAGTCTACGGTAACTATATTTGTTGCGTACAAAATCCGCTCCGAGCTTAGACATACGGGTTCTAAGCTCATAGTCTTCAATTAATCTAAGCAAGTTATCAGCAAATTCGTTTTCATTGTTTATTGTTGAAAGAAGTGCCGTTTGGTTTCTAATCACAATATCCTCAATTCCCCCAATTAAGGTAGAAACAATCGGTTTGCCTGATGCCTGCGCTTCTATAAGACTTACGGGAGTTCCTTCATTGTTTGATGTAAGGGCAATGATATCCATACCAGCGTTCGAAATATCAATATCCTTTATCCAGCTTGTAAAGGTTAACAGCCCTTTCGGACAGGTATCTTTATTATACAATGGCAAGTTAAGGCCTTGCGCGTAGCTTTCTATGCTAATTCTCTCCTCACCATCTCCAATTATAAATGCCCTTATACGTTTGCTTGTTTTAGCCGAAACGATGCTCAACGCTTTTAAAAAGAGCTTATGGTTTTTAATTGGCACTAACCTGCCCACAATACCTATAGCAATTTCGTCCTCGTCAATATTATACGCTCGCCTGAATTTTTGTCTTTTCTCCACTTGCCCCAACTCAAATTTTTCAAGATCGAAACCTAACGGGATGATCTCAAATTTGTTAGCCGGTGCAATTTTATAAATGTTGCTCAGCTCATTTTTTTGGGTTTCGCTAAGCGTAATAATTTTGGTGGTTTTGCGCGCCAGGTATCGCTCTATTTCAAGAAAAACCCTGGTTTTGGCGGGGCCGAAATATGAGTGAAAAACATGGCCATGAAACGTATGAATAATAACCGGCACCCCTTCATGCGCGGCGGCAAGGCGCCCTATGGCGCCGGCTTTTGCAGCATGCGTGTGAACAATATCGGGTTTAAACTTTCTTATTATCTCCCTTATCTTGTAATACGACTTGTAATCACGAAAAGGATTTAATTCCCGGTACATTTCAGGAATATAAATGGGGTGCAAATCCAGGTTTTTCACTATAAACTCTGAACTCTCCTCACTATCCTCTTTCATGCCCGATATCAGCAATGTCTCAAAATCGGGTGCAAGGTACTTACTCAGGTAAGCGGCATTAAATGTTGGCCCGCCCAAGTTTAACCGATTAATAATTCTAAGGACTTTAGGCATTGGTAGCAAAATATTTTTTAAACCAATATTGAAATACCAATAAACTCCAAACGGTGGCGTGCGTATCGCCCGGGTTATCAGAAAAAAGCTTCTTCTTCAGCACATCGATCTGCGCATAATCAAAAATGTTCTGTGTTTCAACAAAGTCCCTTGCTAGCAAATCATCTTCAATCAGGCTTTTTAGCCCGGTACGCATCCATCTAATCAACGGCACTTCAAATCCATGCTTCGGTCGGTTGAATATCTCCGAAGGCAGCTCATCGATAAAAGCGTCTTTAAGAATCCTTTTTGTTATTTCTCCCGATATTTTAAAACCAGCGGGCAAAGAAAAGGCAAAGTCTACAACCTTATAATCAAGCAAAGGAACCCTGATTTCAAGACTGTTTGCCATGCTCATCAAATCAACTTTAGTAAGCATATCGCCAGGCAAAATCAATTTTGTGTCTGCAAATAGTACATCATTTATATCTCCATCATCATTTATCAAACTCACAAATTGTTGCCGTATTTTTACCATTTCACCTTCATCAATAACTACGGGGTTTTTTAAAAGCCCTTTAGCTACACCCGATGGTGTTAATGTGCACCACTTCCAATATCTTTCGGCAACCGTTAATTGCAAGCCCTCGCTGTATCGTTCAAGCTGGCGAAATAAATTAGTGGTTTTCGACTGCCGCGATTGCGGAAGTAATTTGAAAAACGGTAAACCTGCCTTAAGAATTAAATTTATCGCACTACTCTGCCTGGCCTTAAGTTCGGCGGCATGTTTGTTATAGCCGGCAAACAGTTCATCACCACCATCGCCCGAAAGAGCTACGGTAACCTTTTGCTTTGTTTTTTGGCTCAAAAGATAAACCGCTATAGCCGATGAGTCTGCAAATGGTTCGTCAATATAATCAAGCACTGAGAAAATATTTTCGAACATTTCATCGGTGCTTACGGAAAAAACCGTGTGGTTTGTTTTTAGTCGCTTTGCAACTAGGTTAGCATACCGGGTTTCGTCAAAAAAAGGATCGTCCTTATAACCCAACGAAAATGTATTAAGCTGCGGCACGTGCTTAACCGCGCAAGCACTTATTATTGAGGAATCAATGCCTCCGCTTAAAAACGTGCCCAGCGGCACATCGGAAACAAGCCTTCGTTCAACAGCCTCTTCAATCAGCTGCCTTAATCTGATTTTGGATTTGTCATAATCAAAAGCTTTGTCGCTTATTTTGCAGCCCGGTTCGTAAGGCACCGAATAATACTTATCAATCTGTAACTCACCGTTTTTGTTTATTACCGCACAATGTCCGGGGGCAAGTTTCTGAACGTTTTTAAGTATAGAGCCGTTTCCCGGCACATAATTGAGCTGAAGGTAAAGGTTTAGGTTAGCAAAGTCTATTTCCTTTTTGATTGGAAACCGGAATAAAGCTTTAAGTTCTGATGCGAACAAAACCATTTTTTCATCTTGGTAAATGTGCAGGGGCTTTATACCAAAACGGTCGCGCGCTAAAAAAACTTCGCTCTTATGATGATCAAAAATTGCGAAGGCAAAAAAACCATTCAGGTGTTGGAGACATTCTTTGCCAAGCTTTATGTACAGGTGTAATAGTATTTCTGTGTCCGACCCGGAATGTAATTGGATATCGCTTAAAAAGGCCTTGGCCAGTTCTCGGAAGTTGAAAATTTCGCCGTTAAAAACTATTGTAAAATTCTTCCGTTCATTTTGCATTGGTTGATTTCCGGCAGGCGAAACATCAATAATGGACAACCGTGCATGGGCAAAACCAACTTTGTCTGAAAGCCTAAGGGTGGTTTGATTATCAGGACCCCGCTTTGAAAGAGTTTTTATCGCTTCCTCTAAAAAAGCATCGTATTGGTTTTCGGTTTTTGAAAAATACCCTGCAATTCCACACATACTTCGCTCTTAGTTCATTTATAGACAAAGATGAAATAATCCTTTAACTTCGTTTACTCAATATGACCATTTTTGACGTTTTTCTGATTCCTCTTTACCTCGCAATATTTTATTTTCTTGCACGAAGAACGGTAAGCGCCAATTACAACGACCCTCTTTATAGGATATATTACATGAAGGGCCTTAACTATAAGTTCATAGGCACCTTTGCTTTTACTTTCATTTATTTGTTTTACTACAAGGGCGGCGATACCCTGGAGTATTTCTATGCCGCCCGGCCTATGATTAAGTTGCTTATAATTGACCCCATTTGGTACTTTAAGTTTATCACCGGCATTTATAATCATTATCCTGAGTACCTGGGCTATGATATAAGTGCAAGTCAGGGTGTATACCTTACGCACGGTAGCGCTACGTTAACTACTATCCGCATTGCCTCAGTTCTTGCTATTGTATGTTGTAACTCATTCGTTGTAGTATCGCTCGCATTCGCCTATATCTGTTATCAATTTGTTTGGCGGGCCTTTAGGCTAATGGTTTCATTATACCCCGTTTTGCACAAACAACTTGCCTTTGCTTTTCTTATGATTCCGTCTGTTTTATTCTGGGGTTCCGGAATTGGCAAGGACACTGTCATGTTGGGCGCCATTATGCTCATTTTTTATTGTTATTACATGATCTTTATAAGAAAAAACATACGCGCCAAATACGTTCTGTTTTTTCTTGTTGCAATGTATACTACAGCCCTTATTCGCGGGTTTATCCTTTTTACTATTATTCCCTGCTTAATGCTTATGACTGTGGTTTATTACCAAAAGCAAATCAAAAGCTCAATGCTAAGATTTCTGGTTGGGCCAATAATTTTGGCGGGCGGTTTGGGCGCCTCGGTTTTTTTTGTAAAAAGTTTGGGCGATAGCGTTGAATCTTACAAAATCGATTCCCTTGCGAAAAAAGCCGAAGGTTTCAGAAGCTGGCACACTACCCTTAATAAATATGAGGGCGGATCTGGTTATACTATTGGAGAAAATTTTTCTTATACACCAATGGGGGTTTTAACTCACTCACCCATTGCCGCTGCCATTGCCCTTTTTGGGCCATTCCCCTGGCAAATACGTAATGCGGTAATGCTTCTTTCGGGTATTGAAAGTCTCGCTTTTCTTTATTTCACCATTAAAATTATTTTTAATAAGCGGATTTACAAGCTGGCCAGTGTACTTTCGGGCGATCCAATTATCGTTTTCTGCATTCCTTTTACACTAATACTTGCGGTTGCTATTGGCCTTACAAGTTTTAACTACGGCTCGTTAGTAAGATACAAAATACCGGTTCTTCCGTTTTTTGCCGTAAGCATTATACTAATCAATTATCATCTCGATAAAAAAAGTCCTGCTAGATGAGTATTGCGCGTAAAAAGCGAGTTCTGTTTATAGTTCAACATCGTTTTAATCGGGCACCCGGGCAGAGATATCGTTGCGAGCAGTACATTAAATACCTGGAGGCAAATGGGTTTGAATGCGTCTATTCACCATTAATTGCTACTGCCGAAGAAGACTTTGCCCTTTACAACTCAAAAAATTTATTTGCTAAAGCCTACCTTTTTTTGAAGGGATTTGCACGGAGGGTAAAGGATGTACTAAGGGCAAATCGGTTTGACGTTATATATATTTACCGTGAGGCATTTATGACGGGTTCCGTTTTTTTTGAGCGATTATTAAAACGTAGCGGCGCTAAAATAATACTGGATTTTGACGATGCCATTTGGCTGCAAACTATTTCCGACGCCAATAGATCATTGCAATGGCTTAAAAATCCCGAAAAGACAAACAGCATCATCGCATTAAGCGATTTGGTTATTGTAGGTAACTCATACCTGGCAGGCCACGCCAAAAAATTTAATTCAAATGTGATAATATTCCCTTCAACAATCGACCTCGATTATTATCAAATATCTGTTATGCCCAAAAGCCATAAAAATGATCGGGTTGTTATTGGTTGGAGCGGTAGCCATACTACCGTTGAACATTTTGAAACAATATTACCGGTGCTTAAATCCTTAAAATCGAAATTCGGCACCAAACTTCACTTCGCGGTTTATGGAGACCCCCATTACAAAAACACTGAATTAAACATAAACGGTACAGCCTGGGGCGCAGAAACCGAAGTAAGCACCATTGCATCGTTCGATATTGGTATAATGCCCCTGCCAAATGATGAATGGAGCAAGGGGAAATGCGCCATGAAAGGGTTGCAGTATATGGGGCTTCAGGTGCCGGCAGTGCTTTCCGCAATAGGCATGAACAATGACCTTATTGAGGATGGCATAAATGGGTTTTTGGCCAGCAGCGAAGAGCAATGGATAGATAAACTTTCTTTATTGATTGAAAACCCGGAGTTGCGCCACAAAATTGGTAGTACGGGTCGACAAACTATTGAACAAAAATTCTCATGCCAGGCTCTAAGCACAGCGTATATCAACATTTTTGAAACGGCTGTAAATAGTTGAGCGAATTACTTTTCGACTAATTGGCCTCTGCTTTAAATCAATTTTATTTACTTTTAATTCTCAGGCTGTAAATAGTGTTTATTATGATTAATGTAACCAAGTCCTTTTTGCCTCCCATTGAAAATTACACCAAACTGCTGGAGGGCATTTGGAACCGGGCTCATTTAACGAACAATGGCCCTTTGTTAATGGAGCTGGAAGAAAAGCTTAAGGATTATTTTGCTGCAAAGCATTTCATTTTTCTAAACAACGGCACCTCGGCCATTCAAATTGCCATTAAAGGCCTTGGCATTACCGGCGAGGTAATTACTACTCCTTTTTCATACGTAGCAACTACCTCATCGCTTGTATGGGAGAATTGCGAGCCTGTATTTGCCGATATTGATAGCAATAGCTTAACTATTGACCCAAAACTTATTGAGCCTCTTATAACAGCCAAAACCACGGCAATTCTTGCAACCCATGTTTACGGAATTCCGTGCGATGTTGAGGGCATTGAAAAAATCGCAAAAAAGCACAAGCTGAAAGTAATTTACGATGCTGCACATGCCTTTGGGGTTAACTACAACGGCAAGCCCCTGGTAAATTATGGCGATGCATCTACCCTCAGTTTTCATGCTACCAAGTTGTTTCATACTACCGAGGGTGGGGGCTTGGTTGCTAATGATGAAACAATAGCTCACCGATTTGGTTACATGCGCAATTTTGGGCATAAGGGCCAGGAAGATTTTTGGGGCGTAGGGATAAATGCCAAAAACTCCGAATTCCACGCTGCAATGGGCCTTTGCGTCTTCCCCTATATCTCGGAAATTATTGAAAAGCGAAAAGAGCTTTCCGAGCTTTATGATCGATTGCTAATAAATACCGGTATCAAAATAAGCCGGCCAGTTGTACCTAAGGGCACCGATTATAACTATGCTTATTACCCGGTCATTTTTGAAAATGAAGCCGCCCTGCTAACCGTCCGCGATTCTCTTAACGCCCAATATGTTTATCCTCGCCGTTACTTTTACCCTAGTTTATCTACGCTTAACTACGTAAAGAAATATGAAGTGCCGGTAAGCGATGAAATAAGCCGTAAGGTACTTTGCCTCCCATTATATCATGGGTTGGAACTAGACCAGGTTAAACGTATTTGCCAGGTTATAACTCAGGTTTTGCGCTTTAAATCATAATTGGTAATTATCTTGCCCCTAGGTTAAGCACCACTAATCACAACAATGGAGAAGTTAAAGTATAATAGGGTTTTAGTAATATCAGATAACCTGTTTCTAATTAATGCTTTCAACGCTTTAACCGCGGGCCTTGAGGGAGTTGCCATAGATTATACCTGCACCAAAAGCAATCTAACTTTGTTGAATGATACGTCGCTCCCCGTTAAAATAAATCCTGTTGATGTAAAGGCTGAATGGGAGTCCCTTGCTTCTCGATACGATCTCATTTTCTCTTTACATTGTAAGCAATTGTTTCCTGCTCAATTAGTAAAGACTGTAAAATGCATTAACGTGCACCCGGGATATAATCCCCATAACCGTGGCTGGTTTCCGCAGGTGTTTTCCATAATTAATGGCACGCCAGCCGGAGCAACTATACACGAGATTGATGAGTTGCTGGACCATGGCACCATCATTGCACGACGCGAAGTAAAAATTAATAGTTGGGAAACTTCGATAGATGTTTATGACAGAGTACAATTGTTAGAGGTTGAGTTGTTGAAGGAAAACCTAATGGCTATTTTGCAGGGAACCTATGGTGCCTTTGCGCCCGAAGAGGAGGGCAATGTAAATTTGAAAAAGGATTTTAATGACTTGTGCCGGCTTGATATGAACAAAGAAATGACCATGGGCAATGCCATAAATCATTTGCGCGCATTAACGCACGGTAAGTACCCCAATGCTTTTTTTATCGACCCCGAAACAGGTTCAAAAGTCTTCGTTAAAATTTCACTCGAAAAAGAGCAGTAATAATAAAGACTACAGCAGTGAAACTTAGCATTTGCATCATAACTTATAATCAGGATAAATACATTGAACGGGCCATTGAAAGCGCGCTGATGCAGCAATGCAATTTTACCCGCGAAATAATTATTAGCGATGACTGTTCTACCGACGGGACGAGAGAAATAATAGCCAGTTATGCCGCCAAATACCCTGATTTGATTAAAGCACATTTTGCCGAAAACAACCTGGGAATGCTACGGAATTGGGAGAAGGCCCTGAAGCTTTGTACCGGCAAATACATTGCATTACTTGAAGGAGACGATTTTTGGAATGACCCCTTAAAGCTGCAAAAGCAATACAACATTTTACAAACACACCCCGACGTTGTTATATCATTTACGAACGCGACAAATAAATATGAATCGGGAGAGCAGGGCTATGAACGCTACGTTGATAAAGCGGATGAGTTTTATACCACCAAAGATCTACTGGAGTATAATTTTATACCTACTTGTTCGGTGGTAATGCAAAACCACATTTCCAATGCCTTCTTCCATCCTGCCTATTATAAAAGCCCGTTTGCCGATTGGATTATCCATATCCTTAATTCGCGTTTTGGTAAAATTCATTTCTTAAATCAATTTACCTGTACTTATCAAATACATGGCATGGGGGTTTGGGGCGGCATCAATAAAGAAAAGCAATTGCTGAATAAACTTAAGGCAGCTGAGTGTATTGACGAAATCCTTACTGAAGCAGATTTGAAAAAATCGCTTTCGCAAACCAGGAAAAAGCTGCTTCAAAATATTTGCCTTTTCTATAGGCAAAGCGGACAGCTTTTAAACTATTTTAAATACCGGTTGAAACTAATTCTAGTATAATGGCAGCAGGTGTTTCGGTAATTGTTTGTTGTTATAACAGCGCTTCAAGATTGAGCGAAACCTTAAATCATTTAATCAATCAAAAAGTAACGGGTGTTAGGTTCGAAATAATTGTTGTAGACAACGCCTCTACAGATAATACCTCTCAGTTTGCCAAAAATATTTTGGAAAAGGTTTCCGCTATTGACTATACGGTTGTCAGCGAACCAGAAAGCGGCTTAAGCTACGCCCGCAAAAAAGGGTATGCGGTGGCTAAATACGAATATTTGCTTTTTTGCGACGATGATAATTGGCTGGATGAAAACTACATTCAACTAGCTTACCAAACAATGTCGCAACATCCGCAAATAGGTATACTGGGAGGGTTCGCCAGCGCCGTTTTTGAATCCGAAGAACCATCGTGGTTTAAACAATTTGAACTTGACTTTGCTGTGGGAGATCAATCTACCTCACCACTATCTTTATCGCAGTTGCCAGAAGTTTATGGCGCAGGATTTATCATCCGTAAAACTTACCTCGATAAATTGTATGCATCCGGTTTTAAAAGCATTTTGTCGGATAGAAAAGGAAACGAGTTGGTATCGGGTGGCGATACTGAGCTATGTTATTTGGCCAAATATTTTGGATACGAGGTTTGGTATAACCGCGAGTTGCGGCTTAAACATTTTATGGCCAAAGGCCGCCTTAATTGGAGTTATTTGAAAAGGCTATACGTTGGCAAAGGGAAAACACTGGTTTATACACGGGCCTATCAACGTATGGAGTTGTCCGCCGAAGTGCCGAATCAAAAATTGCGTTTACCGTTTTGGCTCGATACATTTATTTATAAAGCCAGGCAAGTGCTTAATTCTTATCGCAAGGTATGCTTCAAGATGAACGATGCCGGCGATAAGGAAGTGTTGAAGTATATTGCCACCAGGGCAGAGGCCATGGAAATTTGGAACCTGAAAGGCCGGTATTCGCAATTGTTTTATCAAATTGTTGCTTATCAAAACGCAGGAAAGGCTTCACAGTGATTTCCGCTTTCATTTACAGCCGCGGCTTTTGCCGCCAATTTAAAACTGCTATTTTTAGCCATGCAAGCGCCCTTTTTCTCCGTCATTCTTCCAACCTATAACCGGGCGCATTTAATAGCAACAACTATACAATCGGTACTTGCCCAAACTTTTAATAATTGGGAGCTTTTAATTGTTGACGATGGAAGCACTGATGCAACAGATGAAGAAGTTGCAAAGTTTGCAGACCCCCGTATAAAGTACATCTATCAAACAAACCAGGAACGCAGCGCGGCACGAAATACCGGCATTAAAAACGCTAAAGGGAAATTCATTTGTTTTATTGATAGCGATGACACCTGGTATCCGGTTCATCTTGAAACTTTACATCAAAAAATAGTTGAGCAAAACGAACACGTTGCGCTTTATTTTACTGCTATGCGTTGGAGGTTTACAACTCATGCACAGGATATAATTTTTGAAAGCCCCGAAGGCAAAAATCCGGTTGAATATGTTATTTCAAATCAAATTGCCCCATCAACAGCATGCATACATGCTCAAATTACCGAAACGCTAAAATTTAACACGGGCCTAAATATTAATGAGGATGTTGAACTATTTGCCCGCGTTGCCGGCAAATACGATATAGTTCAAATACCGGTTGTAACTATTGATTTGAACATACACGATGAAAATACCAGGGGCGTGATAAAAGATGTTGTGAGCCCGCAGATAAAGGCGATGAAAATTATTTTTGAAAACCCACAGTTGAAACCCAAAATTTCAGCGAATTTTAAAAGACAGGTTTTCCGCTCTCTATATCACCAATTAATAAATACGTATTCGGATTTAGGTGAATCCGGAAAAATGAATTCGGCCATTGTCCGGTTTATTCTGAATTATCCTTTCGATTTAACGAACAAATCAAAGCTGGTATTGTTGCTGTATCACTTACCTGGCGGTAGTGTTATTAAATCGTTGGTACAAAAATCGAAGGCTTAATTATTAGCCGAATAAGAATGGAAGTCTTTAACACGCTACCTCTCTTATTTTAATTTTTGTAGCTTTGTAAACCCATGAACCTGGTATGTTAGGCGAAACAACAAATATGTCTGAGAGTTGGAGTAAAGCCCTCAGCTCTCGTAGTTTCAGGAACCAGTTCTTTTTAACGCTGCTGGTTTTTGTTGGCAGCTGTATGCACAATTTCCACTATTTGCGGGTTTGGCAGGAACGCCAGGGGGTTCAGATTAATGATATTGTATTAAATCAATTACCTCCACACGATTTCTCGTTGGCTATCTTTATTTTAGAGTATTCTACCTTGCTTTTAGTGTTCTTCATTACCATTCAGCATCCCGATAGGTTAGTAAAGGGCCTACAAATGTTTGCCTTGGTTGTGTTCGCCCGCACACTGTGTATTTACTTTTTTCCGCTCGAACCACCCCGGGAAATGATTAGGTTAGATGACCCTTTTGCCTCGTTCTTTCTTCACACACAAAACACTTTTGTAAGTAAAGATCTTTTCTTTTCAGGCCATATCTCAGCCCTTACATTGCTTATGCTTCTTTCTGTAAATAGGTATGTAAAAGCCTGGACCCTCGTTGCTACTATTTTAGTGGGCTTCCTAATTTTGTGCATGCACGTTCACTATACGCTCGATGTGCTCTTTGCCCCGATTGCCTCTTTTGTTTCGTATAAAATAATCCTATTTATCCATCGCGAAAGCAGGTATGGGCTTGAATTACAAAGGCAGGAACAGTGGTAATTGCAAAACTTTAGTTTTCTGATTTATCCAAACACTTAAACATCCGCTCATGGGTAAAACATCTATTGACCGAAAAGCTATACTTCCTATAATCGATGATTGCCGCGATAAAGGAAAATCTGATCAGGAAATTTACTTTGACCTTATAGAAAAGTATTATGACAAAAAAGGTATTGCTCTATTAATCACCGGCACCACAACACCGAAAAACAAAGAAAAGTTTAAGGCGCTCAACAATTTGCTGGTTGGTCTTTTAGGCAGCTCAATCATTCTTAAAATTCTTATGATACTTACAATGAGTATAGTTGCAAGACAGGCGTGGTTACTTATACTTGTGTTTGTGGCTCCGCTTTTTTCAGGTTATTTTATGTACGAAATAGCACGTTACAATGGGCCCATTTACCGAATGTGTGGCCTTATAACCATTGCCACTTTTTTGCAAAGCATTCAGCAAATAAACAATGCTACAGATGCAATACTAAATATTGCGTTTGTGGCCGCAATTGTCGGCCTGTCGTTTTATCTCGATGGAAAACTATTTCCTGATTATTCTCCCAGTAATTTAAAAAAGGATGATAGTGGAGAGTTTGTGCTTCCACAAAGTGTAACATCATAAAGGCAGGATACGCCGGGCTTTTATCTAAGCAACGTAACATTGCCTTTACCGCTTTTCAGTTCTGATTCGCCTATTAGTTGGTAAGAGCACTCCCAAACATAAGTGCCAATTTCTTGCTTCATTCCCTTATAAGTTCCATCCCAGCCAACTGTCCAGTCGGTGGTTTCGTAAACTTTTACGCCCCAGCGGTCAAACACGGCAAGGTCTAATTTCACCAGGTTTTTATTCAATACATGGAACACATCATTTACACCATCGCCGTTAGGAGAGAATCCGGTTGGAATTAGCAAGCCGGTTGAAGTAACGTTTACAGTAAGCGAATCTGATATTTTACATCCTGCACCATCGGTTACACTAATGGTATATTTGGTTGTTATGTTAGGATTCGCTGTGGGGTCGGCGCAAGTGGTACAGGTTAAGTCAAAATCGGGCGACCAAACAATGCTCGAACCCGGCGTAGCGCCTATAGTAGGATTAAATGTAGTGCTCTGTCCTTCTTGCAGTATTACATCAGGGCCAGCAACCACCGGAAATTTCTTCGACGCTAATGCAAAAGGATTAGGATTGAAATTGCTAATGCCCGGCACAGTAAGCGATGAGAACCCTAAACCTGCACCCGCAGTAGCCGGGGCAATATAGTTCCACTCGTTGTTCATCCAATGTGCTTCATCAGTCCATTCGCCATCGGTAGTAGGATTGAAATACATAGTTAGATCGGCTGCTGCTGCACCGCTACCATTATAAAGCCGGTGATAAAAATTAGGATTCACCAAACACAGTATTTTATCAACCGTCTTTGTGTTATATCCATCGTTAGTGGCGTCGCCCTTTACCAGGCAGACACCAAAAGTATCGGTGGCTGCAGTGGTAGGTGCCATGGCAATAGGCCTGTAAATAGACGGCCCGTTATGATAAGACGGCGAACCCACCGGAAAAATATAAGGACCTGTTGAATTAGTTATCTGCTGAAGCGCTCCTCCATTATAACTACTTGCATAACCGGTGCCGCGGCTAATTGCTGTTGTACTTGGGTTAGCAACCAACATATCAAAAACATCGGTAGCTAACTCTGAGTTATTAAGATTAAGCAGCCCGGTGGTAATAGCGCTTATTGATTGAAACTTCCTGGCGCCAACACTTAAATCAAGGTTATCAAACGTAGTTACAGCACTACCTGCAATATTTTGCACTTGCGGGCCGCCATCAAAATAAACCCAGCTATTATTGCCCGCGTACGAGTTATTATTTACCCAATCGCCGGTTAATTTAATGGTATCGCCACTGCCAACAATGTTGGCATTATTGGTAATGCTGCCTTCAACTATAATAGTTCCCTGGTTGTTAATTTGCCCTGCACCCGAGATCTGGTCGTTTTGTAATGAGTTCGTCTTTACGATTACAAACCCACCGTTCGTCACATAAATATCAGCGCCTTTATTATTGAATAAGGCCTGCGCGAAACCGGGGGCGCACAAAACGGTGCAAATGACGAAAGAATAAAACTTCCTCATTGGTAATAATGGGCTTTAATTGTTCTGAACGTTAAAATAAAGTATTTTTTATCAAGCTTCAATCTTTAATCATAATAATTTGACAAGGTTTTGGCGCTAACCGTTGCTTTTATAGCACACTGGCTTTATCCTTTTTTGAGACCTTCTTAAGAAATTACTTGCTTTACCTGTCCGGTTTTGAAACAGCCGTTCGTTGTAGAATTACTTTTTAACCACTCAAAATCAAAATTATGGCGGAGTTTTTATTGTTGTTTAGAGGAGCAGCGGCCGGACATGGCCCGGTATTGTCGCCCGATGAAAGAGAGGCCCAAATGCAAAGATGGATGAACTGGCTTGGCGACCTAACCAAACAAGGCAAAATGCTTGGTGCACAACCTTTAGAAGCCACCGGCAAGGTGATACAGGGCACCCGCAAAACGGTAATTGATGGCCCCTTTGCCGAAGGTAAGGAAATAGTGGGCGGCTACCTGCTATGCAAGGCAAGTAATTGGGATGTGGCGGTTGAGATAAGCAAAGGCTGTCCCATTTTAGAACACGAACAGGGCACTGTTGAAGTTCGTGCTGTTGGCCAAATGTAACCGTTGATGACTCATTTATAATTATTCGTTCATCACTAAAATCAATTTTTTATGGCAGAATTTTTATTGTTGTTCAGACACGATGATATCCGTAACGCTAACCTATCGCCCGAACAAATGCAGGCGCAAATGCAAAAATGGGTGGCTTGGATGGGAGACATAGCTAGCCGGGGAAAAATGTTAAGCTCACAGCCGCTCGAAAGGACAGGCAAGGTGGTTCGCGGAACTAAAAAGGCGATTACTGATGGCCCTTTTGCCGAAGGCAAAGAAGTTATTGGCGGCTATTTACTTTGCAAAGCCGATACCATAGAAGAAGCCATTGCAATTGCGGAAGGCTGTCCAATTTTAGAACACGACGCCGGCACCGTTGAGGTGCGACCTATTGGCCGTATGTAATTAGGTCCTTTTATTGCCGGAGATAAGTGGTGGGCGAACTGCTTATCTTCGGCTTTATATTTTATAACATGCAGCAAGAACCAAACCAACTGGTTGACCACCTTTTCCGTACCGAGGCCGGAAAGATGACTGCTGTACTTACCCGCCTGTTTGGTTTTAAGCAGCACGAAACCGCCGAAGATATTGTGCATGATACTATTTACCAGGCGTTAAAAGAATGGCGCTTTAGAGTGCCCGAGAATCCTACGGCGTGGCTTTACCGAGTAGCCAAAAATAAAGCCATTGATTACCTGCGCAGAGAAAACCGCATGGCCGAAATTAGCTCCGAACTAAAGCCCCTTTTAAAAAGCGAATACACATTACCCACGGTTGTAAATTTCTACTTCAACGAAAACGAAATTGCCGATAGCCAGTTGCGCATGATGTTTGCCGCTTGCCACCCGGCAATACCGGAGGAAGCGCAAATTGCCTTAGTGCTAAAAACCCTCTGCGGTTTCAGTGTTGAAGAAATTGCAAGGGCTTTTTTATCGAATAAGGATTCTATCGAAAAGCGGCTTTACCGGGCTAAAGAAAAAATCCGCGAGGCCAACATTCAGCTGGATGTACCCGTTGGAAACGACATGCAAACCAGGCTCGAGACTGTTTTGCAGTGCATTTACCTGCTGTTTAATGAGGGTTACAATTCTTCCACCGCAGATTCGGTCATTCGCAAAGACCTTTGCTATGAGGCCATACGCCTTTGCCTTTTGCTAACCGAAAATCCGAATAGTAACCTGCCCGAAACCAACGCCCTACTTGCCTTAATGTGCTACAATGCCTCACGCTTTGATGCCCGTATTGACAACGATGGCCTGATTGTTTTACTGCAAGACCAGGACCGGACTAAATGGAACAAAGAGCTTATTCAAAAGGGCCAGTACTATTTCAATATTTCAAGCGCCGGTAATCACATTTCAACTTACCATCTCGAAGCTGCCATTTCATCTATGCATTGCATGGCGGCCAGCTTTGCGCAAACCAATTGGAAAGCTATTCTGGGCTTCTACAATCTTTTAACTGAACGTAAACCTTCTCCCGTTGTATTGCTCAACCGCGCCATTGCATTATCCTTTGCCGAATCAAAACAAGCTGCCATTGCCGAAATAAAAAAACTGGGCTCCTTGCAAAACCACTATCTGTATAATGCCGCCCTGGGCGACCTTTATTTCGATATTGGCAAGACTGATGAAGCCAAAGTTTATTACGAAACGGCACTCAAACAAACGCACAACCCGCAGGAGCACGAGCTACTGAACAAAAAACTGGCGCTCACTTCCTCAAAGCCGAACACCGGCAGGCCATAATTTTTTTGCAATAATTAGCCTTCAGGCTAACAGATAACCTTATTTTTGTCTCTCAAATTCTAAAAACACAAGTAAAATGAAAGTTGCAGTAGTAGGTGCTACCGGACTGGTTGGCACTAAAATGTTACAGGTATTAGCCGAAAGAAATTTTCCGGTAACCGAGTTGTATCCCGTAGCCTCTGAAAGGTCAGTAGGCAAAAAAATAAAGTTTAAGGATAAAGAGTTTGAAGTAATAAGCATGGCTGACGCTATTGCTAAAAAACCTGCTGTGGCCATCTTCTCTGCCGGTGGCTCAACTTCAAAAGAATGGGCGCCAAAATTTGCAGCGGTGGGCACCGTGGTAATTGATAACTCAAGCGCATGGAGAATGGAATCCAACATACCGTTGGTAGTGCCTGAAGTAAATGCGCATGTTATTACCAAAAACGATAAAATTATTGCCAACCCCAATTGCTCAACTATACAAATGGTGGTTGTTTTAAAGCCGCTGCACGATAAGTATAAAATTAAGCGCGTGGTAGTATCAACCTACCAAAGCGTAACCGGTACCGGCAAAAATGCGGTTGACCAGTTAATGAACGAAAGAAAAGGCGTTGAAGGGCCACGTGCCTATGCTTACCAAATTGACATGAACCTGTTGCCCCATATAGATGTGTTTTTAGATAATGACTACACCAAGGAAGAAATGAAAATGGTGAACGAGACCCGTAAAATTATGGGCGACGATTCCATCAGGCTAACAGCAACCACGGTTCGCGTACCGGTTGTGGGGGGACATAGCGAAGCTGTAAATATTGAGTTTGAAAAAGACTTCACCGTAGCCGATGTTCGCAATATACTGGAGCATGCACCTGGTGTGGTGGTATACGATGACGTAAAGAACCTAAAATACCCCATGCCTATATTGGCACACGATAAAGACGAAACCTTTGTAGGCCGCATCCGCCGCGATGAAAGCCAGGCTAATACCCTCAACTGCTGGATAGTATCAGATAACCTGCGCAAAGGCGCGGCAACCAACGCCGTGCAAATTGCGGAGTATATGCTAGAGAATGGCTTGTTATAGCGCCCTGTTCATTTGCATCAACATTAAAAAGCAAAAGCCATAAAGAGTTACTTCTTTATGGCTTTTGCTTTTAGGGCTTATCGGTAAAAAATATGCTAGTCTTCCAGTACAATATCAAACTGCACTAAATCAATAAAGTCCTTTACGCGGTCTTCAATTTCTTTATGGCTTAATGTGCGCAGGCGCTCAGTGCCAAATTTCTCAACGCAAAAAGATGCCATTGCCGAACCATAAATAATGGCACGCTTCATGTTTTCGAAACTGATATCGCGGGTTTTATCTAAATATCCGCAGAAACCACCCGCAAAGGTATCGCCGGCACCGGTTGGGTCAAATACATCTTCCAATGGTAATGCTGGTGCAAAAAACACCTCTTTTTCATGGAATAGTAGTGCGCCGTGTTCCCCTTTCTTAATAACAAGGTATTGTGGGCCCATTTGCAAAATCTTCTTGGCCGCCTTCACCAACGAGTATTCATTAGTCAGTTGACGTGCCTCGGCGTCATTTACGGTCAGTACGTCTACCATGCCTATTACCTTCTTCAGGGTTTCGATAAAAGGGTCTGTCATCCAAAAGTTCATGGTATCCAACACTATTAGCTTGGGCTTGCTGGTTAACTGCTCAATAACTTTGATTTGAAGGGCAGGGTCAATATTGCCCAGCAGCAAAATGTCGCTTTGCTTGTAAGCATCTGGCACAACCGGGTTAAACTCTAACAGCACGTTTAAGTCGGTAATAAGGGTATCGCGGGTGTTCATATCCAGGTGGTACTTACCGCTCCAGAAAAATGATTTCTTACCGCTCTTTATTTCAATGCCGGTAGTATCTACTCCGCGGGCTTTCAGGGCCTCAAGCTCATTCATATCAAAATCATCACCAATAACCGAAACAATGTTTACCTTTTTAGAGAAGTAAGAGGCGCTCCAGGCAATGTAGGTGGCTGCGCCGCCCACAATTTTATCGGTTTTGCCAAATGGGGTTTCAATAGCATCAAAAGCAACAGTACCAACGGTAAGTAATGACATAGTTTGTTATCAGGGTTAAAAAATAATTAAGCGCGCAAATGAACGCTTTTTAAAGCAATTTTAAAATGTGGTGGAAGAATAAAAACCGCGTCGTTACAAGCTTTAAGGCATCCCGGCGGGGAGAAAAAACCGGTGCTTTTTAAAATTTGCGGGCAAAGATTGTGAGATTTGTGAATCATTTCTATTTTTGGCGTCCGAATTTTCAACATTTCGGCACAAATTCCTCGATAGCTCAGTTGGTTAGAGCATCAGACTGTTAATCTGAGGGTCCTTGGTTCGAGCCCAAGTCGGGCTAGAAACTTAGCCACCTAATCGCCACTAAATCAGTTTAATACATTATCTACTTTTTGAGCGGGGGAAACCTAGGGGAAACTTTCAGTCAAAAATTGTCCTTTTTATGTGTTTGAAAATTAAGTAGGCTTACTTTGGGGTTGTTACCTTTAAATCGCGGAATATTAAACAGCTTGAGTAGTCTTGTGGGTCGTCTCCTATATACATCATCATCTTGTCCTTACCATTTTCATCTTTACCGCCTTGTAAACAGAACCCAAAGCATGTTTGTTTGCCATCGCTGGCGTTGGCTAAGTACCCCCGACAATTCCAGCTAACCGAGTAGGGTTTGACCACTTTTAGGGTGAACTTCTTGCCGTTGCTTTGAGTCACTACGATCTCATATAAACCCTTATTATGGTATCCGTATATGCAACAAATGGTACCACCTGATTCCCCTATTGGCTCCCTTCCCATTGTTATATCTCCTACCTTGTAGAGAACGGATGAATCTATCCAAGATTGAGCGTAAATAATCTTTGTTGCCAACAAAAGTGCGAGAATTAAGACCGGTGTCTTCATGTTATTAATGTTTGTAGTTAATAATTCAAAGCCACCGTAAAGATGTATTATTTTAATAACATTACCTATTATAATAAACCGCATTAATGCGGTAACATATTTTAGTCTTTAATCGGACTTTTCCATCACACAAGGATGAAAGAGAAGGCTGAAAAACCCGATGTTAGACTGAATAAGATTGCGCAAAAGCTCAAGCAAATGCGTATTGATAAGGGCTATACCAGTTATGAAACTTTCGCGTGGGAAAATGGTATTAACCGCGTTCAGTATTGGAGAATAGAAAAGGGAAGTAATATTACGCTCAAGTCATTACTTAAGGTATTAGACATTCATAAAGTCAAACTGAGTGAGTTCTGCAAGGATATTGATTAGTCTTGTCCCAGCCGAGAAGGAAATGTGTTTTTTAAAATTTCTTTCCAAGGCTGTAACAAATACGTAGTTTTTTGTATCATTGAGCATGGACGAACCCAAGATTACCAAGATACCTACCGAAATTTTTGGCTACGCATATACCGACCATTCGGAACACGCAAAACGGGCTTTACGAGAGCAATACTGCCCATTTCTGGATGGAGAGTGCAAAAAGCCAAGAAAGAGTAATCCAAAAGTTAAAATCGGGGCATGCAGCGTTGGCTACAACGCTGGAGTAATTAAGAAGCATCAACCGGTGGTTATTTGCCCCCATCGTCTTGATACTCCAATAATTTTTCATACCATAGAACAACAGTATTTACGGGATTGGCCTGATGTGGAATGGATAAGAGAGGTTAGCATTGGTGTTGGTGGCTCCGTGGATTACGTTGCAATAAATAGGGATAACACAGGCAAGATTAAGGACTTTCTTTGCGTGGAATTTCAAGCTGCGGGAACCACCGGAACACCTTGGGAGGCAATTCTTGAGTTTAAAGAAAACAGAGAGTTTAAATCTACCACATATAATTATGGAATAAATTGGGCTAATGAGTTTGTAAAAACAATGATGCAGCAGGTCTTCAAAAAAGGTAAAATAATTGAGTATTGGAAACATAAAATAATTTTTGTAGTCCAAGACGTTGGCATGGACTACATCAAATATGCTACTGACGCAAGTGGAATTAGGGCGGCAGACCCAAATGACCCAATTCATTTTTGCACATTCCGGTTGGTTTGGAAAGACACAAAATGGGCGTTTGAGTTTGTTGAAAGAGTAAGCACAGATTTAGATGGTATAAACAAGATTTTAGGGGGCGCTTTGGAGGAGGAATATCCCAGCGTTGTAAAGTTTGTTGAAAATATAGAACGAAAGGTTACGCAAGCTTTAAAGAAGTAGCTTGTAAGTTCCGTTAAAAGCCTCTTTAATTCTTGTTTCGGAAATATCGAGGTAACTTTTGCTCAAATCAATCCCAATTCCTCTTCTTCCAAGTTTTAATGCTGCGCAAACTGTGCTACCAGTTCCAGAAAATGGATCGAGAACAATCCCGCCAGGTCTACTTGTGCCATTTATTGGAGTCTGGAGTAGTTCTTCGGGAAATACTGCACAGTGCGCGTCTTTGCGCCACTTATCTTCGGGTACAATACGCCAAACGTCAGCCGGCATGAATCCGCTAGATTTCATCATTAAAAAGAAATAACCCTTAGTTTCTAGTTCTTTAGCGCGACCGCTTATTTTGGTGCTTTCGCTATGATATGACCGTTGGGCTCCTCTAATTGTCATTCTAAAATCAACAATTTCCCCTCTTTTCATTTTGGCAAGGATTTCATCAAGGGCGTTAAGAGCGTTTTGCTTTTCCTGTTCAGAAAGGACCGTTGACGCTGCAATGTGTTCTTTATATTTTTTACCGGTTACGCCGGTAGCTGATGTTATGCTGCCATTGACGAGAGAGGCGTTTTTTTGAGGCTTAATTTTGACAGCATCGGCATCAAAAAAGTATTTCCTTGTTTTAACAAAATGATAAACGTGTTCGTAAACGTCTCTCATTCTATCTTGCGCGCTTTGGGTGCCTTTCATTTGATCCCAAATAATATCGCCACGTAAAACCCATCCATCATCCTGCATTGCTATCGCAACACGCGCTGGCATCAACATTAGATTCTTGTTTTTGAACTTATCTCCAAGGTTCAACCACAATGAGCCATCGGGCTTTAATACTCTTTTGACTTGAGAAAAAACGGTTACAAGATTTTTCACATAATCATTTGGGTCATCTTCATAGCCTATTAAAACACTCTGATGTTCGTCCTTTACATCATATTCTCTTAACTGCCAATAAGGGGGCGAAGTAATTACGCAGTCAATGCTTTCATCTGGTATTTCCTTTAAAATCTCTATGCAGTCACCCAATAGAAAGCCAAACCTCCGTTCCCCTGCAAGGACTGACGAAATTAATTTTGAGTTTTTGATGTCTTTCTTCGTGAGTTGTTCGGTTTCTATCATTTACTATTCCTTTTTTAGAGTTTTATCAATGGACAAAGCCAGTTTCAAGGCTATAAAAATCTTTCGACCTCCGTACGAAGTTAATAAAGAGAACGGTAAAGTAATGACTAACTGCGCAACGTATTTGCGTAACGCCTTCAATTATGTTTGAACCGCAGACAGTATTTAAAACACAGCCATATTATTGGAAAAATTCCCTCCTTTAGTTCACATGGGGTAGTTGTTGACTTTTTAAAGAAACGCAGAATTTGCCACGTTTCCGCAAGAAATCCAACATGTTTAGGCGAGCGTTGCGAAATGTATTCTGACTCACATAATTTTCTGTCCCGCCGAATTGTATTTGTTGGCGATGGCCCAGCGTTTTGCTAATTACAAGGCTGATGACGACTACTGACCTTGTTTGATGCTGCTCTAGTCTTTAGCGTGTAATTTGCGTCATTCTGACGCGGTTTGACTTGGCGGCAAGCTTAAATACATACATGTACTGTAGTGATATATTGTTGGTATTGTGTACTGTATAGTTACTATTATTAGTAACTTAGTTACTATACTATAACACCGGCAACGGCTCATGGAGTTTTACAGTTAGTTGTTTTGCAATCTCGCGTAGGAAATTGAAATTGCTGTAATCGCTCTTGTGGCTGTACTCCGCCAAAATCTCTCTCATAACCTTTCTGTGGTAAGATTTTGCTCTATTCGAATCTGAAAGCGAATTTATGGCCAGAGATGTTTTTCTTTCCCCTATGGCCTTTATTCCTTTATACTTTAGATACCTGTTAAGTTCAGAGGCTGTGCTAACGGTAACTTTTACATCATCTGTGATATGATTTATGGATGACATTTCAAGCTTCTTTATTTCAACATAAAAGGACATAATTAGCTTCTGATATTGTACGATGACATCCTCCAAGGTTTCGACTTTTCGTAACTTACGGTCAAAGGCGCTCCTGGCAAATGCTTTTAATTCCAACCGCAAGGCGTTGGTGTCTTTAGGTATTACGAGGTTATTTGCGCCCCATTTCTGTATCTCTATGCTCTTGTCATATCCAACTAACCAATAGTCGTAACCCCTAAACGAAATTGAAGTGTCGAACCTCCCAAGCTTAAAACTTGAATAGCGATACATGCTTTCCAACAATGTAGCCGGTAAAACAGACATATAGAACGTTAGACCAAACTCCAGTATACAAATTATTGCTTTAAGCAGGGCTTTAACGCTAAGACCTGTTATTTCAGATATTTTTTCACAAACGGTTTTTATCTCTGTCCTTGTCAAATCCCGAAGTGAATGGCTTCCTAAATACCATTTCCGAATACTTCCGTCAATATAAACTCCATTAGCGCTGTTGTACATATTCAAGGTGGCTTTATCCCTGTGGTTATGTATCTTGTACAAATCGCCTATTTCTGGTACAACATAGCCAAAGTCGGTGTTCGCGAACTTCTTGGTATCTAGCTTTTCCTTTGCAAAAATTTTTGTCCTATCTACCATGATTGTCCCTCTTATTTTGTTTGTTATTGGCAAGGCTTATTTCTACCTTCCTTGCTTCTTTCGGGTCTCGCCAAGCCAAAGCTTCTGCTTTGATGACAACCGTTTTACCGCCCATCTTATAGGCTGGAAAGCCTCTTTTCTTCATTCTATAAAGGCTTGATTCGCTCCACTTAAAGAAGTTCAAAATCTCTTCCTTTGTCATTATTTCCCGGCTTGCATCACGAGCAACTTCAGTTGTTGGAGCGCTGGTCTGCAAATGCTTTAAACCCAATTCGCTTGCCCCGAATTTTTCATCAACTTCTCTTACCTCCCTGATGTAGCTTAATTCCTCATCAATCCACTTTACGGGATCAATACCGGTGTCGTTGGCTATGTCAAAATCATATTCCTCTTGGAACGCCCTGTAATGATCTTTGTCAATCTTTGGGGGATATTGAATAAGCAGCTTGCGGCAGAGCAATAGTATTTTGACGCGTTTATTCAGTTGCGCAAATACAAATTGATTTGTAAACTCATCAAGAAAACGTATCAAAGCCTTATTTATGTATAATCTACTTAGGCACGACTTGAGCGGTTTTACAGGTATGAAATTTGATTTGGAATCCTTCCATTTTTTCATCAGAAGGATTGTTTCAAGGGACATGGTTTGTGCTGCCATATTTTCTGGTTTGATTTTGCTGTAATGAATTGTTTTTGTTTGCTCGGGTTCTAAGGTTAACCTACAGGTTCCCTACCGCCATGTTTATCAGGTTTGCGTTCACGTGCGCCACGAGTTTTGAGCCGAAATTGTCCATTGACAAATCCACCTGCTTTTGCTGGTTCTTGGCGTAAATTTGAGTGTCCTTTATACTTTGATGCCCCAACATGTCCTTAACCTGATATATTGATGTTCCTATTTCAAGATGAACCGTAGCAAATGAATGACGGGCGCAGTGAAAAGTTATGCGCTTGTTAATCTCCGCTTCCTTCATTAGCGTTTTCAGGCTCCGGTTCGCAGCCTGATTAGTAATTCGCTTGAATACAAAGCTTTCCGGATGGCGAAAACCTTTCAAGCCATTAAGAATCTCCAAAGCATCCTGCACTAAGGCCAACTTCAAGGGGTTTGAAGTTTTCACCATCTTTATTTCCATCTTTTTTTCTTCAAACAATATATCCTTCCACCTCAAATTTTGAACGTCTGAAAATCTTAGCCCTGTCAAACAACCGAATAGGAACATGTTTTTGATGGCCTCAAGACCTCTATGTTCATCGGATAATACCAATGTTTTCAGCTTAATAACCTCCTCCATTGTCAAGAATTTTCGGTTCCCCTTTACCGGCTCCCCTTTAAAGCCCACATATGGGTTTTCTTCAATCAGCTTTGCCATCAAGGCTTCTTTTAGTATTGATTTAAAGTTCTTGTGCCTGTTATATTTACCACCAGCATGATTCCCTCTTTTGATAGTCAAATAATTATCCCAACGCTTAATAAAATCCAGGGTGATGTCGCCAAAAGACAACGTGGGTCTGAATAGTTTTAATATGGCCTTGGTTTTTTCGTAACCGGCTATTGTTGATTCTCTTAGCCTTGGTCTCATCAACTCAACTCGTTCATCCCAGAATTCATAAAAGCCGATTGATGCGCCGGTATTGAAATAGCCTCGTATTTTATCCGGTGTGATTATGGCCTTCATCCTCTTTTGCTCCATCAAGTAATTTTTAAAATCAGAGGTTTGGTCAAGGATAAATTCATTTAACGCTTCATAATCAGCCTTCAACCTCTTGTAATTAGAGTTTCTGGGGAGCTTGGTTATATCGACCAGTCCCACTGTTTCGTCCCAATGGTCAGGATGGACTGAGTGTCCCACTATTCCCTTTTTTATCAACTTCCTTTGGCATATAGCAAAGAGAGCAACAGGGCATTTACCTGTTACCTTATTTGCTTTGTCCTTTCTTAAACCCGCCCTAATTGTAGCATCAATCATCTTATCTATTTTTTAAACACCTTAAACATATAACTCTATTTTTACATTTAAAAGCCCTTGTTTGATTTACTTTCTTGTCTTAAAATACACCCCAGATTTTCTGGCAATTAGTTTTTGCCGGCTTGAAAATGTAAAGCTGGTTCAGGCAATTTTCTCAGAAAAGGGTTTGTAAGAATCGATCTAGATTCATTTATGAATTATTTACAATATTTAACACACCGGTTGTCCACCGGCTTCACAAATCCCATCAATTCTTACAATTTTATGTTTTCTGCCTGTTTAGCCCACCGGTTAACGTTATAACTCACTGGGGCAAAAGATTCTGCCCTTGAGCAATATTTTATTGTTAAAAACGCAATCTTGGCTACGAAAACGGGTTTAAATAGAGGTGGAGAACCTCATTATTCATCCTGTAAAATGAATATTTGAATCAAGGGGGAAGCGTAGGGGAAACTTTTTTGACCGAGTTTGATGGAAAATGAAGTTTTTTTTTATTTTTGCCGTCCGCAATTTCAATCAATAGCGGTCAATTCCTCGATAGCTCAGTTGGTTAGAGCATCAGACTGTTAATCTGAGGGTCCTTGGTTCGAGCCCAAGTCGGGGAGCAAAGCCCAACACTTTCATGTTGGGCTTTTTCATTTATACTACTTTAGGGTTGAAATACACTTTCCAGACCCTTAACTTTTACTAGCCGAAATGGAATTGCATTACAGAGAAGGCGCAACGGCCGATATTAAGCACTTGCTTGCATTGGGCATTACTGCATACGGACAGTTTCAGCAGGTTTTGACAGAAGAAAACTGGAATAAACTGTATACGAATTTATCGTCTGAAAAAACGTATGTCGATTTGATCGAAAAATCAAAGTGCTTTGTGTGCGTGGCAAATAATGAGATTGTTGGGATGGCGTTACTGATCCCCAGCGGTAACCCCACTAAAATCTTTCAAGCTGATTGGAGTTATATACGCATGGTTGGTGTTAATCCACGTTTTGAAGGTAGAGGTATTGCAAAAAAATTAACCCAGCTATGTATTGAGTGTGCTATCGAAAACGAAGAAAAAATAATTGCCCTGCATACTTCTGAGTTTATGGATGCAGCAAGGCACATTTATGAAAAGGCGGGGTTTAAAAGGGTAAAGGAGATTGAGCCTATATTCGGTAAGAGATATTGGCTTTATATACTGGAATTAGGGTGATGGTGTATGTCTGTTTTTGCAACATCTTGTAGCTTGGAAGCTACAAGCATAGTCGAGCGAAGCGAGA
>CAIOTH010000114.1 GCA_903861145.1 uncultured Bacteroidota bacterium
ATAACGAGTAATAACTTTTTCATGAGGAGTAATTGACCTTTGGTTTATTAATAAAGTGAAAATATAGAAAACAAAATAAGCAAACTGTAATTTTTTAGATAAACCTTACACGCCCAAGGCCTATTGCCCGATAATAGGAACCAGCCCCCTGACGCCCATATCGACAATATATTCGCCTATAGTTGGTTGCCATTTGCCGTCGTGGTTTACCTCTTTCCATTCAAAACTTTTATTCACAGAGAGGGATACCGTAATAATAATATCCTGTGTTTCATGCCCTGTTATGGTTAATTGACTGGTTGGCCCAACATTGGAACCTATTACAAATTGACCTGTAGCGACACACGAACCGGTTGGAATTGGTGATGTTAAAAATAAAGGATTCACGACAGTTGTAGCGCTATCCGGAGCCTGACCACTACTGACAAAAGTATATGGATATGAATAGTTAACTCCGCCATAATTATAGTAAAAGGTGTCTACAGATTCAAATCCCCAATATCCCTGCAACTTATTACCATTTACAGAAATAGTTTTGGTTTTTACCTCATAGCTCGTAATATATGTATTAACACCTATAAAACTTGCAATGGTGCAGGGATATTGGCCCTGAATCGGAATATTATAACCTCCATATGAAACCGTTGTGTCAATATACATTTTAACGCTATAATTTTGATAAGCTAGCGAAACACGAAGCCATTTATATGTTGCAGGCTTAACACTATCTAACTCCACAGAATAAAAAACTCCATTATTAGGGGTTAAAACCTCTTTTGAAAAATCTATAGCACCATTTGCTGATGGCGTCATATAAAGAACTGTACCTCTGCCAAGCCCCGTCGTATCATAGGAAGCTAACTCAATATAATGTGCACTCATTACGTTCATTTGAGGATTTTGTCCTGCGTGGTCAGAGGGCATTACGCTGTCAGGTTGTCCAAAGCCATTTAACCTTACTTGAGTTGAATCAAAAACAAATTTGAAAATCAAATGTGGTTTGGTGGATGTTTTAGGCTTTGTGCAACCTAGCAAAATTGTAAGGGCAACAGCCATAACGGCTAAAAGGCAATACTTCGAAATTTTCATGGTATAGGGGTGGTGTTTAGCAGCGAATATAGACATTCGTAGGTAAGCCGCAAAAAGCCGGTTAAATGAGGCCAATAGGCGTTAAAATCATTTAACGCCAATTTTAGTTCTTCCCAATTATCTTTTACCTTGCCCAAGCCTACATTAACACATTGCCTATGGAACCAAGCGCTAAACCCGAAAAGAAACGCTACTTAAGTATTGACATATTCCGCGGGCTAACCATTGTGGTAATGGTGTTTGTTAATACCACCGGCGAGTTTACAGGCATACCGGCATGGAGCCATCACGCACCTAACTACGGGCTTACCTATGTTGACCTCGTTGCGCCTTTCTTCATTTTCGCCATTGCGCTGACTTACCACATGACTTATGTTGCAGGAAACTTAAAAGACGGCGCTATACAAAACAACCTGCGTGTATTGCGGCGCTACTTTGCATTGGTGGGTATTGGCTTTTTAAGCTGGTGCGTAATAGATATGGTAGATAACCAAACGCTACACCCACAATACCATTGGGAGGTGTTTCAGGCTATTGGCATGGCGGGGTTGGTAACGTTTTTGTTTATTAACCTGCCGCGTTGGTGGCGTTTGCTGGCAGCTGTGCTGCTATGGATAGTATACGCCTGGCTGATAAACAACTACCACGTTGACGATATTAACTTTGTTGAAGTACACAGCGGCTTTTGGGGCGGCCTGGGATACGGCATTATGATGATTTTTGCGACCGTAGTTTGCGAAGCCTTCGAAAGCCAGCGCATGGTCGACTTCTTAATTGCCGGTGCGCTGCTAACCATAACCGGTTTTGTGGCCGCACATTTTTGGGGCGTTAGTAAAAACAGGCTTACTGCTTCGTATGTGCTTATATCGCCGGGCTTGGCGTGCTTTGCGTTTTATGCGGTTTGGTATTTGTACGATAAACTGCAAATAACCCAATGCCGAAAATTGTTTGAGCCCATTGGCAAAAATCCATTGTTCCTTTACGTATTACATGGCCCACTTACTGCACTGCCGTTAGTCTTTTTTAAAGAAGATGCCTTTTGGCTTTGGCCCACCCTGTTTGGTATTGGCAACATAGTTATTATATGGGCTGCGGGTACCTGGTTAGATAAGAGGAAGGTTTATATATCCCTATAACATCCACTAAAAATGCAAACCTCCATACAAGGTAAAAGCATCCCAAATTTTGACCAATGGTTTACATTTTTTCATTTTGTAAACCATCCTCTTAACAAAATGATACATAATATATTGGAAGCCAATAATTTAAAAAAATCAGGGGTGTAAACCATTTATGCTGTTTTTATGCAAATGCTTTGCAAGTGCAAACGTTAAATGCACCAATTTGGTTTGCATTTTGGATTTCCCGACCGCCTCCTGGCAATTCCGTTAAGAAAAAATTCATGCGTAGCCAAAAGGAAAAAAACGCTGTTTGAGGCCAACCGGTAGTAAACCATATCGAGCTAAGAATCCACTTTAAACTATAGGGGCCGCCAGTGCGCCGAGTTCGTTTATTTCCCTGCGTAGAGAATTTTTTTAGGAGTTTGCCGGGCAGCCTTGAACTTTTCTTTGTTACTTTCTTTTGGTTCAAGCCAAAAGAAAGTAAAAGCATAATAAATCGGCTAAGCTGAACCGCTATCTAAAAAACAAAGAGACGGCCTTTTCGGGCCGTCTCTCACTCAATAATTAGCTACTAAATTATTTCTTCTTTCTTTCTCCACCTTGCCAGCTTCCGCGTGTCCAATGGTCGCCATGGTCCTTATCATGATCCCAGTGCCCTTGATTCCAACGGTCTCCTGCATGGGGTGGGTTATCCCAATGGCCGCCTGAATATCTATAACTGCCACCGTTTTCATTCCATTCCTCGCCAATCCAAACATGGGTAGGGCTAGGGCGTGTAGTCATAACAATGGTAGGGCTAACCGGGCGTACGGTTACATATAACTGCGCTGAAGCAGAAAAACACGCACCAAAGAAAATTAAGGAAAACAGCATTACTTTAACTAAGCTTTTTTTCATGATTGAAGTGCTTTAATTGATTAAATGGAATAATCTAACCAATTACGAAACTAAGTGCCTATGCCCGCAATCCATTACACAATTCAATGTATAAATTGCATAATTCACACATTGCGAATCTAAAAATTGAGCATTGTGGTAGTTAACCAAATGACCGGAAACCAAACACTTGCAATAACAGGGAATGCCTGACCTATAGAAATAAATAAGCAATTTATTATTTTATTTATTTTACTAATTTAGATGCACACCAATATCGCTTTATGAAAAATGCTATTTACCTATTAATTGGCCTTTCCGTTCTTTGTCAAAAAGCAATTGCTCAGGCCCCTACCTATAATATCATTCAACTTACTCAACCTCAAAATAGCAACAATGTACCCGATTCTCTCGGTGTTCATGCACGGATAACCGGAACAGTGTACGGTATTAACGTTAAAGCCGGAGGGCTGGAATTTACCTTGCACGACGCCACGGGAGGCATAGAAGTCTTTTCATCTACCGATGATTTTGGATATACGGTTAATGAAGGCGATTCATTGATTATACAGGGTGTGGTAGCCTTTTACGACGGAGTAACCGAATTTCAGTCGTTAGATACTCTGATAAATTTAGGCACCGGCACAACGCATCAACCGGTAGTGGTAAATGCATTAAACGAATCTACAGAGTCTGAACTGATAAGAATAAACAATCTCGTTATACTCAGCCCCGCCCAATGGGTCGGGAGTGGCGGAACGGGATTTAATTGTATCGCTACGGATGGCGTATCTAACTACACCATTTTCGTATATCCATTGGTAGATTTATATACCATGCCCGCGCCTACCGGTACCTTTGATTTAATTGGCATAGGCTCTCAACATTGTACGGCCCCACCGTATAATACAGCCTACTCAATAACCCCGCGTTATCACCAGGATGTGATCGAGCATTCAACAGGTGTTATGCAAACCGATGCCGAAAACTTCAAAGTTTATCCTAATCCGGGCAATGGCAGGTTCACTATCGCTTTTGACAATTCAAACCAATACAGCATTAAGTTATATGATGTAACGGGCAAAATAATGTATGCCTCATCCCAAAATAGCCGGTTGTTTAACATAGATGCGGGTAATTTAAATTCAGGTATTTATGTTCTTGAAGTGCAAGCATCCGAAAATATCTACCGGCAAAACATTAGCATACAAAAATAGGGCACAGCTATTGGGATAGTTGTGTTACATCAGTTATTCCATGTAATCGGAAACCGAACACCCGGAACAATAGAGATGTGGAACGGTCAAATACAAATCTTGTATATACCGCAACACTACTCCTAAGAAGGCTGAAGCCTCAGGAACTAAACGAGCCTAGCTTCTAAATGCGCTATTTTTTTAAGATGCTCTCTTTTAATTGCCAGCACAATAATTTCATCACCTTCCGCTGTTGTTAATGCATTTTCCTCCGGTGTTTGTGGATTGATGATGTACACCGCCTTCGATTCATCACCGTTAATACCCTGTTTAAAACCGATAAGTTGCAGGTGTTGCTTTCGCAGTAAAGAATGTAATTCATCAAAAGTGTGGCCCAAAAGTTGTTTCCTATAATGTGATACTGGCACACTGAAAAAATCATTCGAATAATCATCATACCTTATCAGGTCAATTATCGGGTTATAGATTCCGGCGCATACAGTATCCTGTATAATTAAACTGTTTACCAGTTCGCCTGTGCTTATTACAACGTCAACGCCAGCCTCTTTCAAGCTTCTAATATGCGCCGGATCCGAAATTTCAGCTATTATATATTCGTGTTTGTAATTTGCCGTTTTGCAGTGCGTTGAAATTGCGTAAGCTGTTAGCATAACTTTTTCATCCGATTTCTTGCACTTTGCATCTGAAACGATAATAACTTTTTTTGCCTTGTGGATTTCAACCTCATCTAACACTTTAATATCAGCAGGGTTACCTGAGTAAAATTCAATATGGGCATTCTTGAAATTCGTCTTGAATTTCTCATCTCCAATTTCCCTGATTTTTTTTCCGATTATGTCATTCACAAGGATAACTTTAATACTATGCTCGCCGGCATATTTCTCCGAATGGAGAATGCCATTGGCTAATTCATAGGTTTTTTCATTCCATCCGCATATTACGTAATGCCCTTCGGCACTGCATGGTATTTGTCCCATATTCCGTTTTTTAATGTTAAGGTGTATAAAATGATGAAATACAAATGCAATAAAGAATGCCCCGCTCTCCACAAAAAAGGTGATTGAGGTAAGAAATTTTGCAACCGGACTAAGGGGAAAAAAATTAGCCTCATGATGGGTAGACATATATATCAGCAACCATTCGAGGGTATCTGAGAAGGTAAGGTTTAAAAGAGAGCTTTTAACATTATATCTCTGATAATTCCATATTTCGCATTGGTGAATAAAGAAGCTGAACGTAAGAAGAATGCCTAGAGTAATAGCAAAAGTAACCAACCAATGCCCGTATTCATCTTTAAGTTTAAGGAACGAAAGGCTAAAATTGATCGGTTTTAATCTAAAAAAAACAAGAATATGGTTTATCTCATAAATAAGATAACTCAGTATAATAATAACGGTAAAAAAGCTGAGCAACAAGAAATTGCCCTTTGCGGAGGGCGCGTCCCATAGCTCCGAAACTGCATCTGACAGCGGCATACTCTGAAAAAATCTATCACGGTTAATTTTTTTGGCAGTATCTACAGCAAATTTGCCATTGGACTCACCTACTAATGCAAGGTCTTTATAGGCTTTCCATATATTATTTGAATCCAGTTTTACTCCGTCCAAGCCCTGTATTTTTGATGCGATGTCTGTTATAAGAATATTGCCCAACGACTTTTTACCCTGCGATAACAACATTTGGTTTACAGACGGAGAGCCGAGAAGAAATGCCCAGGTGCCAATAGTTTGTATTTCCCGATTATTGCTGGTTTTTCCAAAATAGATTTCAGTGGAGAAATGAATAATATCCAATTCCTTGAAATAACTGGTTAATAACTCTAGTTGAGCAGTATCGAAAGATACAAGTGACGAATACAGGCCATCGCCCCTAAAAGTATTACTAAACGGAGGGGCGACAAAGTCAACTATGCAATCAATTTTACCTTGCTCATAAGCGTCTATAGCCTCCTCTATCGGCCGCTCGTCAAAAAGCGATGAAGGGGTGATAGTATCGTTTATGCAGGCCATAATATTGCGAAATGTTCTATTGGTACTGCTGCCTTTGGGCCCTATTGCTATGGTCTTGATTTTTCCACTAGCAATTCTTTTTTCAAACACTTTATAACTTATAGTTTCATTGGTGGAGGTATCGTGTACTATTATTTGCAGAGCTTCCTGGAAAAGCGGAAGTATGATTTCAAGATTTTTATACGGATCATCTTTGTGATAATACTTTTCAATAGCAACGTCACGCCTGGCAATTATCAGGTCAGCATTTTTAGATTCGAGGCGTTCGAAGTTTTCTAACGACCCATCGCTTGGTATATTTTCAACCTTGTTTGGCCCTATAGCTGAATCTAAAACATTACGGATATACTCGGCGTTTACATAATACGCGCTGTTTCGGGGGCCGGATGAAAGAATGACATTGCCGGGCTTTTTATCTGCCTTATTAAATGTATATTGGTTTAATAGGTATATAACCGAGAAGATGAGAAGAAAAATAAATGGTATCAGAAACCGGTATCTTTCCAGCATCTTCCAATATTTTTTCATCCTCTTTCTTAACTCTTTTCTGTATTGCCAATCTTTTATCATGCCCACCAGTTTCTTTTGTCTTGGTAAAAATTATTATTACCTCAATAAAAGCAAAGAAACCATTTATATTTCACTTTTCATATAACGGAAAACCGTTGTCTTAATTTGTGGGCACATTCGAACTCAGTTATTCCAAGCGTTCCGCCTCGGATCACGTGGAATTCAAAATGAAAAGTATGAGTCCCTGACTCATACAACTACGCATATCGGCAAAAAGCCAAACACACCAAACAATTCATATAAATATACCAAGCGCAGGGCGAAAAATTTTTCGCCCCTGCATTAATGCATTCAATCATAAAACTCCTAATAAATCAGCGTTCCCTGTATTTACACCGCCTTCCCAATCAACCGCTCATTAACCATTTGGGTAAGTTCAAGGGCTTTTTTGTTGGCGTAGGTTTTGCCGTTTAGTTCGCGTATCCATTGTATGCCTTTAACGGCGTTGGTCATTATTATTTCATCGGCGGTGGCAAGTTCATCTACATCAATTTCGCGCTCCTCCACCTGGTTTTCGAGTAGCCAGAGGATATAGCAACGCATTACTCCGTTAACGCAGGCGCTATCCAGTGTGGGGGTAATTAGTTTGCCGTTTTTTACAATAAAAATGTTGCTGGTAAGGCCTTCGCACACCTGGCCAAAATGGTTCATTAAAATAATTTCGTCCCAACCCTCAGCGCGGGTAAACTGTGCAGCAATAACATACATCAGCGCGCTGCTATTTTTCAAATCACTTACCATCGATAGCGCTTTGTAGCAATCATCGCGCATTCCGGCTTTAAGTCCCTCACCTACTTCAAACTTTTCATTATCCAGCCTATCCATGGTAATTGAAAAGCCCAGCTCGTCATCGTTTGATAGGTACAAGCCATCGCCCAACCTAAAAAACTGTACCCTTATTCGCGCATTTTTAACAGCATCGTTTACACTGGCTAAGTCCAGAATCATACTCTGCAAAGCATCAATGGTAAATGTTGGAGGAAGGTACGCCGAAAGCACCTCAGCAGTAAAAACAATCCGGCTCCAGTGAAATTCCATTAACGGAATCTTTTTGTTGAACATTACCATGCTCTCAAAAAAGCCATCGCCATAACGGTACGCGCGGTTGGTAACCGGTAGCAGCGTTTCATGCTCGGGATAAATGTTGCCGTTATAATTTATATACCGCATAACTGTTGTTGGCCAAAATTAAAGTGCCGTATGGGGGTTTATAATCCCTGTTCACTAACATGTGCGTAATGCCATAACCCGCCTTGCGGTTAAACTGCCACATATCGGTGGTGTAATAGGCTGCATCGGCCGCGTCTTTTAACGCAAAGCCCTGTATAGCATCGGCCTCCGAAATGCCATACAAAAGGTGTATGCGCCGATACCACTCGCCCACAAAATTTTTGTGCCGCACATTGGCCTTAAACTCTACAAAGCTGCTGCGTTGCCCATAAAACTTTAACTCTGTATTATCAAATGGCTGCACAAAAACTGCATCGGGTGGGGTAACCTCTTTTATTTTTTCGCAAATGGCAATCATGTCGTCTTTCTCTTTCATACCAAACAACTGGTAAGGAACGTGATAGGGCAAATGCTCATTAAATTTAATAATTACCAGCCAGCTTAACAAAGCTACCACAATAAGCGCGGGCCTTTCAATTTTAAACATATCGGGCAGGTGCCATTTAGCGGTGTAAAATTCTTCGGCAAGGCCAACAACGGCTACTACGCCTAAAAACTTCATCCAGATGGTTATTTTATAAAACTGAAAATTGCCTATAAACACGTTATGAAAATCATCAACCGCAAAGGCATAAACAATGATTCCAAACAGTCCCAACAACACAAACTCGAATGTTTTTGATGAGTGTTCGGAATAGAAAACCAGTGCTGCAAGTGTGAGCACAAAAAACACAAACATTTTCACCTTCGGGAAGCTCATAAAAATAAAATGGTGCGGGTGGCGGAATGCAAACAGAATTTTAAACAGTTCTGCATTACTAACCGCTGTGTAGTTACCGGGCGCATGGCCCATTTTGCCCATTAAAATAATTACGAGGTAAACACCGGCTGTACAAAAATAAATGGCGCAAAAAGCTACAAACGTTTTAAGCGGAATTTGCTTAACCACTACCATAAACAACATAATAAGGCTAAGCACTATCATTACATCAAGCCCTTCCAGCAGTTGTATAAATGTGGCAACGCTCATCAATAATGAAGTAGCCAAAAACTTCCGGTCTAAAAACAAATTAATGGCCCATACCACAATGGCCACCGCTAAACCACTTGCCTGAAAGCACTCGCTGTAAAGCTCCACATTACCGAGGGCAAAATCGTTTAGCGGTATCATGGCAATTAAAATGGCCAGCCATGCCAGGTACTTATTATGTATGAACCGGTAAGTCAGTTGCTGCAACCCCAACACCAGCAAAACGGTGCTGAACAACTGCATTAAAAAACAAAATATCTCAAGGTGATTGATAAAAGGTAGTATTAAGTGCGCCATTACCGTGCGTTCGTTAGGCACAGAGGCATTTAATCCCTGTATAAAAAAATCGTGCGGATAAAGCGAGGGGTTGTGCAGGTAAAGACTGTAAGGCAAAAGTTCAACCTGGTCGCCGGTACCGTAGCGGTAACCAAAGCGCAAAATAAGCAGGCTCCAAACCAACAAGGCAAATAGTAAAGATGGTTTGGCTCCTCTCATTTTGTTGGGTTCGCGTTTCTAAACCTCCATCGTTTTCAACTTCTCGCTTACAACCAATTTCCCTAGTGTCTTAGCTTTAATTTCATCAACCGTTACCCCCGGTGCAATTTCCAGCAGGTTAAAGGCGCCGTCTTTAATTTCGTAATACCCCAAATCAGTTACCACGCGCTGTATGCAGGCTTTACCGGTTATAGGCAAAGTGCAGGCCGATAATAATTTCGACTCCCCTTTAGGGTTGGTTTGCATCATGGCAACAATAATGTTATCGCAGGCAGCCACTAAATCCATAGCGCCGCCCATGCCTTTTACCATTTTGCCAGGTATCTTCCAGTTGGCAATGTCACCGTTATCTGCTACTTCCATAGCACCTAAAACGGTTAAATCAACGTGGCCGCCACGTATCATAGCAAAACTCTCTGCCGATGAAAAAAGCGATGAGCCTTTTAATGTGGTTACCGTTTGTTTACCGGCATTAATTAAATCGGGGTCAACCTCACTCTCTTTAGGGAACGGGCCCATACCCAGCAACCCGTTTTCACTTTGCAGTATTACATCCATACCTGCCGGTATGTAGTTAGCAACAAGCGTAGGTATACCAATACCCAGGTTAACATAAAATCCATCGCGCAATTCGCGGGCAATTCGTTTTGCAATTCCAAATTTGTCTAAAGGCATCTTGACTGTGTTTATTTGTTTACGTGCGAATGCTATTTGCTTACGGTACGTTGTTCAATTCTTTTTTCATAATTCTCCCCCTTAAAAATGCGCTGAACGAAAATGCCTGGCGTGTGAATCATATTAGGGTCAAGTTCTCCCGGTTCAACAAGTTCTTCAACTTCTGCAATGGTAATTTTACCGGCAGTGGCCATCATTGGGTTAAAGTTGCGCGCGGTGCCTTTAAAAATAAGGTTACCCAGCGTGTCGCCCTTCCATGCTTTCACAATAGCAAAGTCAGCTTTTAGCCATTCTTCCATTACATACATTTTGCCGTGCATTTCGCGTATTTCTTTACCCTCGGCCACCTCGGTTCCATAACCGGTTGGGGTGGCAAATAAAGGTATGCCAGCACCACCGGCGCGTATCCTTTCGGCCAGTGTGCCCTGTGGCACTAAATCCACTTCCAACTCACCCGAAAGCAACTGGCGTTCAAACTCCGCATTCTCACCCACATAGCTCGAAATCATCTTTTTTACTTGGCGGGTTTTAAGCATTAAGCCTATACCAAAATCATCAACCCCTGCATTGTTCGAAATACAGGTAAGGCCCTTCACCCCCTTCTTAATAAGAGCCGAAATACAATTTTCGGGTATGCCGCATAAACCAAAACCACCCAGCATAAGCACTGCATTATCGGGTATATCTCTCACCGCTTCATCGGCATTGGCAACAACTTTGTTCATAGTGACGTGTTAATGTGTTAACGTGTTAAAGTGCGAATGTAAAATACTACGGTAATGTTTTAAAGTGTTGTGTCAATGTAAATACAAATTAAACCCAGCTATCCCAAATGCTAACATTAACACCTTAACACATTCGCACCTAACACTCTTATTTACCAATCTTCCCCTCCCGCTTACTCATTTCACTCAGCACATCATCGTAAACCTTATTCAGCAAAACAGGATTGTTCTGGTAAAATAAATAACTCTTCAAAAATTCTTCTTTGCTGATGCCGTAGTTTTTATAAATCTGCAGGTAATACTGCTGGCTCCATTTTTTTTCGTTGCCATCGCCCAGGCTACGGGTTTCGGCCACGGCATCGCTTATGTGCATATCAATCAAAATGTTCTCCATTTTGCCAACGGGGATAACATCGTTCGGAACATGTGGGTATTTTTCCTTACAGCCAATAATGGCAAGCAGCAATAAGGTCACAAAAATTGTTGCCAGTTGCTTGTAATTATTGGTTGTTTGCTTCTTTACAAAAATCATAAATGCAATTGCTATAAATTCGGGGCTAAAATAGAAGTAAAAAGTAGATGAACACGGCAAATTATAAAGAGATTATTGAGGAGATAAAACCATACGGCGCACATTTGGTGGCCGTATCAAAAACGAAACCTGCGCAGGATATTGTGGCTTTATACAACGAGGGACAAAGAATTTTTGGCGAAAACAAAGTGCAGGAACTTGTTGGCAAAGCCGCCGAATTACCCAAAGATATACACTGGCATTTAATTGGGCACCTGCAAACCAACAAGGTAAAGCAAGTGGCCCCGTTTATTAGCATGATACATTCGGTAGATAGCCTTAAACTGCTAACCGAAATAAACAAGCAAGCCCAACTAAACAACCGTAACATTAATTGCCTGCTACAGGTTTTTATCGCTGATGAGGAAACAAAATTCGGCTTGAATAAGGCTGAATTGTTGGAGCTTCTCTCCTCTTCCGCTTTTGCAGAGCTCCAAAACGTGCACATTTGCGGCCTGATGGGCATGGCCACCAACACAACGGATGAGCAGAAAATTGCTGCGGAGTTTCAAGGCTTACAAAACCTCTTTTTAGAATTGAAACACACCCACTTTAGCGATAAACCCTATTTTAAAGAACTTTCAATGGGCATGAGCAGCGACTATAGGATTGCACTTAAATTTGGTGCTACCTTAATACGTATTGGGAGTATGTTATTTGGAGAAAGATAAATATCAAATACAGTTTACCACAAAGACCACAAAGAAAAAACTGCACAAAGAGCACTAAAAATGTATTCTTTGTGTGCTTTGTGTAAACCTTTGTGTCCTTTGTGGTAAATGGGATTTTTCTCTTACTTTAACCGCTCAAATTTTAAATTATGCTCAACAATAATCAATCGCGCAAAGTAGCTGTAGTAGGATATAACCGTATTCCATTCGCCCGCCAAAATACGGCGTATGCTATGGCAGGTAATAAAGATATGATGGTGGCAGCCTTAAACGGCCTTATAGACCGCTATAAATTACAAGGCCAGTTATTGGGCGAAGTAGCAGGTGGCGCGGTAATAAAAAGCAGCGCCGATTTAAACCTGATGCGCGAGTGCGTTTTGAGCACTTCGTTAGATCCTGCTACCCCGGCTTGCGACTTACAGCAAGCTTGCGACACGGGCATCGAGTCGGCCGTTTACGTTGCCAATAAAATTGCACTGGGGCAAATAGATGCAGGCATTGCCGGTGGGGTTGATTCAACCAGCCAGGTGCCTCTGCTTTTCGGAAATCGTTTAACGCAAATATTACTGGCTGCTCGCCGCGCTAAAACGACCGGTGAGCGCTTGAAACAAATACTGAAAATACGCATCAAGGATTGGGCCCCCGCGCCACCCGAGAATGTGGAACCCCGCACCGGCCTCTCTATGGGCGGACATACCGAAATATCAGCCAAGTATTATGGCATAACACGCGAAGAGCAAGACCAGTTGAGTTATGAAAGCCACCAAAAAATGGCAAAGGCTTATGATGAAGGCTTTTTTAATGACATGATTACCCCCTTTATGGGCCTCGACCGCGATAACAACTTAAGGCGCGACACTACCCTCGAAAAACTGGCCAAACTAAAACCGGCTTTTGATAAAGTAAACGGCACCATGACAGCCGGTAACTCTACCCCGCTTACCGATGGCGCATCATGCGTATTGCTTGCCAGCGAAGATTGGGCGAAAGAGCATAATCTACCGGTGCTGGCTTACATTACCTTTGCCGAACTAGCCGCCATTGAATATGTGAAAGACCAGCAAAACCTGCTGCTATCGCCCATTACCGCCAGTAACCGGATGCTTAAAAAAGCAGGATTAACATTGCAGGATTTTGATTTTTACGAAATACACGAAGCCTTTGCCGCACAGGTAGCAACTACCCTTAAAATTTGGGAAAGCGAAGAGCTAAGCAAAACCTTTGGCTACCCCGCTCTTGGTAAAATTGACCGCAGCAAATTAAATGTAAAGGGCAGCAGTTTAGCAGCAGCCCACCCCTTCGCAGCCACCGGTGGCCGCATTATTGCCACTATGGCAAAGCTACTTCATCAAAAAGGTTCGGGTCGTGGATTTATATCCGTTTGCGCTGCAGGTGGGCAGGGGATTACGATGATTATGGAGAAATAGTATTTAGTAGCAAGTATTAAGTATTTAGACAAATACAAAAGTGACTCAATAGGTTTTCGCAAATCGAAGAATCAAGTCTTAATACTAAATACTATATACTCAATACTGGCCGTTTACCACGTATTCTCCAAATCCTTGGCTTCGAATTTGTGGTTGCGCGTAAAGTAGAACGAATTACCCTCGGGCTTTTTTAATTGCAGGCTGCTTTTGCTACCAAACACGCGCGATAGCATAGCTATAGGGAAGAGAAATAAAAAGAAAATTGCACTTAAAATAACTTTAGAACTAACCGCACCCATACCTTCGGATAACTTCATCCAGGCCCACGAAATTTTGGTGGTTAGGTATTTAGAGAACATACCTATCAGCCCAAGCACAACACTAATAGTTAACCAGTACTTATGATGCTGTTTCGAAATAAGGAAAATAACCACCATCGCCACGCAAATGGTCAGGATGGTTTCGAGCTCCTTTTCGCGGCTTAGTTTTTTATCGCTCATTTAAAACAGGGTATAAACAAATGGCGCCACAGCCGAACCGCCGCCAATAACAATTAATACACCCACTAATAAAAGCACAATAATAACCGGCAACAGCCACCATTTTTTGCGCTCCATTAAAAATTTCCAAAAATCTTTTAAAAAGTCCATGTTGATTTATTTTTAATCTAAAACCTCAAACGAAATTACAAATTTCCGTGTATCCAATAGACCCAATCCATTGCGCACGGAGACACGGAGTTTAACAGCCGAGAAAAACTTAATCCATTAGCCAAACTTCTGTCCCAATTGGCACATCTTCTTTCTTAATATCCGCCGCCAATAGAATACTATGTCCTTTATCAAAACCTATACCTTTAATCACGCTGAATAGTTCCGTTGTGTCGGGCCGAATTAATTTGACTTTAGTCTCGGTTATTACATGTTTGTTTCCAACCCCTGGAGTCAAAGTCAAACCCCTCCCTGTAATCATAAATGTGTCCTCAAATGTAAATAGAAACATTGTAGTTCAAATAGTAATTACGGTTAGTTTTTCAAATTTCATAATAGCAGAGCTTTGCCTTTCCCCTTGTATTCTCTGTATTTAACTCCGTGCCGCCGTGCGAAATGTATTAAAAATTTCTCTCAATCCAACTTAAACTCCTTCCTCCAATCTTCATCCTCTTTCCACTCAGGCTGTTCGCTTTTGCTTAGCAGGTAATTTCCTATTACCAGGTAATCCATCTCAGTCCGCATAAAGCATTTGTAGGCATCGGTGGGCGTGCAAACAGGTGGTTCGCCGCGCACGTTAAAGCTGGTGTTAACCATTAAGCCATAGCCGGTTTTCTGTTTAAAGGCATCCAACACTTTCCAATAGCGCTCGTTGGTTTCTTTGTGGATGGTTTGTACCCGGGCAGAAAAATCAACATGCGTAACCGCAGGCAAGTCAGATCGCAAAATATACAAGCGCTCCATTAAAGGCAGCGCGTTATAATTATCGGGCATTTTTTTGCGCCGGCTTTCTTTAACCGGTGCCACAATCAACATGTATGGCGAATCTGTATCCAACTCAAAATAATCCTTACAATCCTCAGCCTTAACAGATGGCGCAAACGGCCTGAATCCCTCGCGGTACTTTATTTTAAGGTTCAGCTTTTTCTGCATTTCAGGGCTACGGGCATCGCCTAAAATACTACGGTTACCCAGCGCCCGCGGCCCAAATTCCATACGCCCCTGAAACCAGCCTACCACCTTCCCATCATTTATTAAATCAGCTACCTCATTGGCTAGCGCATCAAAATTAGTGTTGTGACTGACCGCTTTTAATTTTCTTAATTCAAGCTCAATTTCCCTATCGTTAAACTCGGGGCCCAGGTATGAACCGTGCATTTCATCCTGCCCGGTGCAAGGAATTCGCTCCTTGTTGAAATAAATATAGTAAGCCGCTTGTGCTGCACCTAGCGCACCACCCGCATCACCCGCAGCCGGCTGAATAAAAATATCCTTATACAATTTTGAGCGCAGTAGTTTGCCATTGCTAACGCAGTTAAGCGCCACACCACCGGCCATGCATAAATAATCGCAACCGGTTAATGCTTTAGCCTCGGCGGCCATTTTGTAAACTATCTCCTCGGTAACCTGCTGTATGGCGTAACCCAAATTACAGTGGCATTGTAGCAGCTCTTCTTCCTCAGTTTTCTTTTTAAAGCCGAAAAGTTTTTCCCACTTAGCATCATCAACCATGCGTAAACCGGTGGCGTAATTAAAATAATCCTGGTTTAGCCAGATTGAACCATCGGGTTGTATGGCTATTAATTGCTCCTTAATTATTTTGATATACGCAGCCGTTTCAGGTGCATCGGGATTACCGTAAGGGGCAAGGCCCATTAACTTATACTCGCCACTGTTTACTTTAAATCCTAAAAAATAGGTAAACGCCGAATACAATAAACCCAGCGAGTGCGGAAACCTAAGCTCTTTCAATATCTCCACCGAGTTACCACGGCCTACGCTTATTGAGGCAGTGGCCCACTCTCCTACTCCATCAATAGTTAAAATAGCAGCATCGTTATATGGCGAAGAGTAAAACGCACTGGCTGCATGCGATAAGTGGTGTTCGGGAAAAAGGAATTTTACTTTGTTCTTATCGTATCCTTCAATCTTCTCCAGTTCTTCATGAATAATGCGCTTTAAAAAAAGTTTTTCGCGAATCCAAACCGGCATTGATTTTAGAAACGATACCAGGCCCTTGGGCGCGAAGCCATAATAAGTTTCGAGTAGTCGCTCAAATTTGAGCATGGGTTTATCGTAAAACGCAATAGCATCAAGCTCGTTAATGTTTACACCGGCATAATCTAAACAAAACTGAACGGCATTGATGGGAAAAGACTCATCGTGTTTTTTGCGCGTAAAACGTTCTTCCTGCGCAGCAGCAATTACTTTGCCATCAACTATTATAGCCGCCGCCGAATCATGATAAAAAGCCGATATACCTAAAATTGTCATTGGTCAAATATAATAGGGAACATGAATTTGCGGGAGAAAAATCTAAGTGCGTTATTGGCATCTTAATTTCTCCTACTTTTGATAATTATGACAACCGAGCTTTTTACACAGGAATTTGAAGGGATAAGAGGACAACTAAAATCGTACCTGCTAAGAATAACCGGAAGCATTGCCGATGCCGAGGACATTGTGCAGGATACTTACATCAAAGCGCTCGAGAAGCTTAATTCCTTTCGTGGGGAATCGACATTAAAGACGTGGCTGTTTACTATTGCAAGCAACCTTGCCAAAGACAATTTAAGGGCTAAAAAACGCTGGGTTGAAAATGTAACTGACATTACCAAGCAAGCGGCACTAAGCAACAGGCAATTTTTTGAAGAGGCCATGCATATACGCGCAACCTCACCACAGGGCCAGTTTGAGGTGAAGGAACATATAGCGTTTTGCTTTACGTGCATTTCGAAATCGCTGCCGTTAGAGCAGCAGCTTTGTATTTTTTTAAAAGAGGTGTACGAGTTTAAGGTTTCGGAAATAACAACCATCCTCAATACCACCGAGGCTATGGTTAAATACTACCTGCATACCGGTAGAAGCAAAATGATTGATGTGTTTGATGGCCGCTGCGCGTTGATAAATAAACAAGGCGTTTGCCACCAATGCAGCGAGTTGAACGGCATTTTTAATCCCAAACAAAATGCGCAGGAGGAGATAATGAAAATTGAAATGGCAAGGGAAGCAGGTAAAGGCGATAAAGAACATTTGTTTGACCTGCGCATGAGCATTTTGAAAGAAATAGATCCCTTTGAATCAAAAGCCGCTGAATTGCAACTACATCATTTAGAGCATAATAGGCAGGTAATGGAAAAATATTTGGAAGAAAACGCTGTTTAGCCTATCGTTTTGCTTTGCCCACGCGTCAAAACAATATAAAAACCAAACCACATGAAAATTGTACGAGTAACATACACCACGCGCGCTGAATACGCCGAACAAAACCAGGCTAACATTAAAACCGTAATGGCCGACCTGCAAAACTTGAATCGTCGAGGTATTAATTACAACGCCTGCTTAAGCCCCGATGGAAAAACATTTACGCACCTTGCATTTATGGAAACCGAGGAGGACAATAATATGCTGTTGCAGTTACCTTCCTTTATAAACTTTCAAACGCAGTTAAAG
>CAIOTH010000115.1 GCA_903861145.1 uncultured Bacteroidota bacterium
AGCGGGTAAACCTGTTATTAGCCAGGTTAACCGTTTAACCTGTAGCACTTACATGATTGTAGGCCACGGCTTTAACGGTATTAGCGAAGGCTCGGCGTTTGGCGATGAAAATGAGTGCGATAGCAACTACCCTTTATTCCGATTTACACAGGGTAATAAAGTTTATTACTCGCGCAGCTATAACTGGAATAGCACCGGTGTAGCGCGTGGCCTTAAAGCCGATACCGCCTATTTAACCCTACCAACAAACATGGCCAGCGGTACCTATTATATGTATGCAGTTGCCAATGGTATTGCATCTGATTCACTGCTGTTTACCGATTCGGTAGCATCATTAAGCAGTTCGTTAACTCCACCGGCAGTTTGTAGCGGTTCGGCCTTTACTTATACCCCAACCAGCGGCACACCGGGTGCAACCTTTAGCTGGACCCGCCCTGCGGTAACCGGCATTAGCAATGCAGCCATTACTACAGCACAAACAAGTAACCCTAACGAAGTACTGGTAAACACTACTTCGGCACCAATAACTGTAACTTATGCGTATTCTGTAACCGGCTCGGGTTGTACTAATGATATAAACGTGCTGGTAGTTATAAATCCAAAACCTACAGCGGGCTTCTCGGGTTTCCCATTAACGGCCTGCGCTTTACCTGATTCAGTAGCGTTTACCAATACCACGGTAGCAGGTACCAGCTATGTTTGGAGCTTCGGCGATAACAGCACCAGTGCCGCCATTAACCCTGTGCATATTTATACAACGGCATCTACCTACAGCGTAAAACTGGTAGCCCGTAGCGCCTGCGGTGCCGATTCAATAACACTATCAAACTATGTAGCTATAACTCCGCCATCGGCACCAACGGTAACATCGCCGGTTAATATTAGCTGCGGTGGCGTTGCTACTTTAACTGCTACCGGTACCGATACCCTTAAATGGTTTAGCCAGCCAAGTGGAGGCAATGTATTAGGCACCGGCACCAGTTTTATAACCGGCGCGTTAAGCACCAACACTACTTATTATGTTGAAACTTACGCAGCGCCTACGGCATCTTATTGTCCGCCGCTAAGCGATGCAATTGGAGCAGGAAGCAACTTTACAGGCGCCAATTACCATGGCGAAGTATTTAATGTAAATCAAAATTGCACCCTTGTTTCGGTGCTGGTATATTCGGGTGCAGCGGGTAACCGCACCATTACTTTAATGGATGCATCGAACAACGTATTACAAAGTGCAGTTGTAAATATTCCCAACGGCACAAGCACGGTAACACTTAATTTCCCGCTAACAGTTGGTACCGGTTACCAGCTGGGTACCGGCGATAACGTAACTGCGGCCAATCTTTACCGCAATACCGCCGGCGCAGCCTTCCCTTATAACGACCCTAGTGGCTTTGTTACCATAACCGGTAATGATATACCCGATAACGTTCACTACTATTATTTCTACGATTGGAAATTACAGGGTGCTGCCTGCGTAAGTGCACGCACACCGGTGGCAGTTAACATTACCAACGGCTTATCGTTAACCGCAAACGTTACCAATGTAGCGTGCAGCGGCGGCGCTAACGGCTCGGCAGTGCTTACGCCTACCGGCGGAACACCGTCTTACACTTATAGCTGGAGCAACGGCCAAACAACCGGCACCTTAACCAATGTTGCTGCGGCTACTTATACAGTTACCGTGCACGATGCTTCCGGCTGCTCAGGCACGGCCAGCGAAGCTGTTTCGCAACCAAATGCATTAAACGTTTCGGTTACACCGGTTAACGCATCATGCGGTGCAAGCACCGGTAGTGCAACAACTTCGGTTACCGGCGGCACAAGTGCATACACTTACTCATGGAGCACAACGGCTACTACATCAGGTGTTACCGGTTTAGCACCTAATACTTATCATTTAACGGTTACCGATGCACATAGCTGCACGGCAACGGCACAGGCTGTTATCAGCAATTCATCAAGCCTTACTTTAACAGCAACGGGTATACCTGCATTTTGCCATGGCACAGCAAGCGGCAGTGCTAACGTAAGTGTAACCGGCAGCACAGGTTCAATTACTTATAGCTGGAGCAACGGTGGCACTATTGCTTCTATTAACAATGTACCTGCCGGTTCATATTCCGTAACCGTAGCTGACGGCGGCGGTTGTTCGGGCACGGCAAGTGCAACAATAACCGATGCAACGGCCATAAACCTTTCGGTTACATCTGTAAACAGTGGATGTGGTTCGCCAAACGGCAGTGCTAGTGCAACCGTAACAGGTGGCGCAGGCGGATATACTTATAGCTGGACAGGCGGTGCTACCACCAATGCCATAACCAGCCTATCGGCCAGCACTTATAATGTAACTGTAACCGATAACAATTTATGCAGTGTTACTTCATCGGCTACTATCACTAACTCAGGTGCACTTAACATCAGTACCAGCAGCACCCCAACAAGTTGCAGTGGCGGTGCATCGGGTAGTGCGGCAGCTACTATAAATGGTGGCACCTCACCGTTTACCTATTCATGGTCTAACGGTAACACAACAGCTTCAATAAGCAATGTGGTGGCTGCTACGTACCAGGTAACTGTTGCAGATAATGCAAGTTGCTCGGGCACGGCTTCGGCGGTAGTTGCTGCGGGCACACCATTAAATACCAATACAAACACAACCAACATTAACTGCTATAGCGCAGCCAATGGTATAGCTTCGGTAAATGTAAGCAGTGGCACATCGCCTTACCAGTATGCATGGAACACCGGTGCTACCACAGCTACAATTACCAGCCTTGATGCCAACGATTATTACGTTACCGTTACCGATGGCAACAACTGCGTGGCTATTGACACCGTAACTATTACACAACCCGATGCCATTACCATATTTGTAACGGCAACTCCGGTATCGTGCGCAGGCTTAACAAATGGCCGTGCTACGGTGCATGCCACCGGTGGTACCCCAAATTACAGTTACTTATGGTCTAATAGTACAACCAGCCTTTCTATTATTAACCTGGTTGCCGGCACCTACTCAATTACTTTAACTGATAATAACCTGTGCACCGCATCGGCAAGTTTTGATATTACTAACCCGGTGCCAATTAGCGGACTGGCAACACCAACAAACGATTCGTGCAACGCGGGTAGCGATGGCAGCATTATTTTATTACCAGTTGGCGGATCAGCGCCTTATACCTATAGCTGGAGCAACGGCAGCACCACCGCCAATATCAGCGCGCTGCCTTCGGGCGTTTACACGGTTACAATTACCGATAACGTTAATTGTACGGGTACAAATACAACTACTATTACTGCGCCAAGCGCGCTTACGGCATCAACAAGCGCAACCGGTGCCAGCAGTGGCCAGGCTAATGGTACTGCAACTGTAACCCCTGCGGGCGGAACAGCACCGTACACAGCAATATGGTCTAACCAACAAACGGGTACTACTATTACCGGTTTGGCAATTGGCATTTACACCGTAACCGTAACCGATGCTAACGGTTGCCAAACCACCTCTACAGTAACGGTAGGCCCGGTTGGTATTGCAGAGGTTAGCGATGAGCTTACGTTTACTATTTATCCTAACCCGGCTAAAACGCAGGTTGCTGTAGCCGCTACTAATTTGGATAAAGAAACAACCCTGGTGTTAGAAGACATTTTGGGACAAACACTTATTACCAGGAACATAGGCACAACCAGCACACCGGTTATATTGAACATTGCCGAGTTTGCTGGTGGTGTTTATTTTGTTGAATTAATACAAGACGGTAAAAAAGCAGTTAAGAAACTGGTGATTAACCGTTAGAGTGTGTTCGCGTGCGTCCCGATAGCTATCGGGAGTGCTCATGTGTTCATATAAAAACAAAAAAAGGGCTCCCGGTTTGGGTGCCCTTTTTTTGTTTAAATTCACTTAATTGAAACTATAAAATGACAAGCCGGTTATTCAACATCCTATTACTGTTTGCGCTTTTTGGTATTGGTATGTGGTTTTTTGGCAACCTGTACGAAGGCATTGTTATTGCCCCCAATATGTTGAACGATACGGCTACAAGAATGGAGCACTGGCAGAAGTTTTTTGTAGTAACTAACCCGGTTTTCTTTTATGTACCGGTTCCGCAGTTGGCAACGGTGGTGTTGCTTATCCTGTTTTTTAAAAGCGATAAACAAAAACCGGTATTGCGGCACTATTTAAAACTGGCAAGCATATTCCAGGTCGCATCTCTTATATTGTCGGTTTACATCATCACCCAAATTAATTTCAAATTGTTTTTTGGCGATTTGAATAAATATAGCGGCCAGCTATCTTCGCTGGCCCTGCTTTGGAATGCGCTGAATGTAATAAGGGTATTGCTGGTTGCGGCTGTGCTTACATTTACCTTTAAAGCGTATTTGCAAACGCAAAAGAGTGGAATAGACTAACTCCCCTCAGGGTCAACAACTGCTTTTGTTGGTTGGTGATGATTACCCGCACGCTCAAAGGCTGCATTGAGAGATGCTTTTAATATGCCTACTGCCCCTTCAGCAGCCAGTTCGTACGTGTGTGCATGGTTTTTGGCTACTATGGCTTGTGCGCCATCAATATGGGCTTCAAGTAAACAGCGCTTATCCATTAGTCCTTCCTTATTGCCGTTCTCATCAGATAGGTGAACATCAAGGCGGCTTATATGCTGGCTAAACCGGTTCAGTTTTTCTGATAGAATGGCAATAATTGGCGCCTTTAGTTTTTCGTTGGCGTTAACGCTGTGTGCGCTGTTAAACTGGATGGTCATGGGTATTTTATTTTAAATAGGTTGATAAATAAAACCGGTTATGGTTTTTACTTAGCAAAGGTGGGTGTTGGTGCATGCAGAATCATTACACAATTGCCGACAAAAGTTGCATAATTCACACATAAGCCAACGGTTGCTAAGCCATGTGATAATATGGGAATGCAAATAAAAGGTTGCGTTTGAATGTCACTGCAGGGGACGAAAAAACGAATTGGCTTATCCAATTAACAGCGCCAGGCCGCCCATAATGCATGAGCCGCCGGCACCGGTCATACCATAAAGTGCTACATTAAAAACGGTGCCCGTTTGCTGCGTTACAACCAGCACAAACCCGCTTACGCATAAAAACACCCCAACGCCTATCAGCAAAATACCCCTCCGGCCTTTTATGTGGTGGTGATTTGGAGCCGGTTGTTTTACCTCATCAGCCACTTGGGTTGATGCTTGCGTTGGACTGGGTGTATGAGATGGCTGGTTCATAAATGCAAGGTTGAGGTGTGTTACCGATATTTGTGTTGTTTAAATATAAATATTTACCCGAGAACAAAAAAGCCTGTGGCATGACAACGGGCTCAATCGTTAAAAGAGACAAAATTTCATACCCCCTCACCTAATCAAAATAACATACCCGTTTTTCTCAACCGTATTACCGGTGCCATCGCTGGCTTTTATTACCCAGGTAAAACTGGCAGGGTCTTGCAGTTTGCCTTTGTAGGTGCCGTTCCAACCGCGGCTGAGGTTGTTGAGTTCGTTTAAATCGTTACTGCTGTAAACCTCTTCGCCCCACCGGTTAAAAATGCGTATTTGGTAACCGGTTAAATTTTGGCCGAATACAGTAAAGTAATCGTTCACCCCATCGCCGTTGGGCGTAAAAGCCTGCGGCACCTGCAAATACGATTGCCCCGCAATTTCGATGCAATGGGTAACGGCATCGTCGCAGCCCTCAGTGTTCATGGCAACTAAGGTAATACAGTAGTTACCGGTATCGGTGGTTGTAACAGTGTTATTAGTTAGCTCGAGCAGGGTTGAGTCGTGATACCAGGATAGGGTTGTGTAGCCGGTTGATTGATTAGTAAGGGTAATAAGCGTTTGCGCGCCGCTTACCTGGCTGGTAAGTGTAAAGGCTGCATGGGCCTGCGGCAAAACCGTAACTAATTCAAACCCGCTATCAACCGTTAAGCAGGTGGCCGAACTGGAAATGGTGTAGCCGGTTGTTGAATCGGGCTTGAGCCAGGCTTGTGTACTGTTAACCCAGGTAACCGATGCAGAGGGCGTAACCGATATCACCGGTGGTGCACTAACCGTTAGCAGGGTTGAATCGCCGGGGCAGATAATAGTTTTGGTTGCTGAAAAATTTATAGAGCCGCCCAAAATCCATGTTAATTGCAGGGTATCCTGTACTATTGCCCCGCATGAGTTGTGGGCTATTATGATAGCCGGAAAAGTTCCGCTGGGGTATAAAGGATAAAATACAACGCTATCGGGATAAATCGTACTGTTATAGTAGTAACCATTAGTTAGGCCAAAAGATGTAAACCCGGTTACAGATACCGATATATTAGCACCGCTGCAAACAGGTTGAGGCGCGCTTATCGAAAACGTATCGCCCCGCACATGGATGGTAAACATACCTGTATCGGGGACTCCGCATAAAGTTGAGGTACCGGTTAACCGGTAAGTAGTTGTAACCGGCGGCGCAAGCCGGTAAGTAGCACTATCAACGATGGTTACACCGGTTAAAGGGTTAATTTGGTTATTGGCCTGACCCGTAAGACTAAGGATAACTGAAGCGGTTCCACAAATATTTGTGTCGCTAAGTTGGTAAACCAGTTTGCCAGGCTTTATAACCTGTATGGTAACCCATGTTGTATCATTATGCTGGCAACTGCTGTGGCCGGTTACAATATAGGTGGTGGTGGTATCGGGTTTTACCATTACGTGGGTTGAATCGGTAAAACGGGTACCGGTTGCAGGCCATATTTGCAGGCTGTCTCCACCGGTGATGGTTAGCACCGTTGAGTCGCCAATGCAGATAGGGGATTGAGCTGGTGTGGCCAGTAGGCCGCCCCCAAGATTAACAGTAATGCAAGCGGGATTAGGCACAAACTTCCAGATGTCGTTATAAAAATTAACGAACCCCGCCGTGCCGCCAAATACCCATAAATTGCTATTGTTATCCATCCAGATACAATGCCCTGAACGGGCCGGGGGCATATTGTTAACGCCCGTTACGCCAAGGTTTCCGTAATTACCCGGGCTGTTAGTAGCCGCGCTACCCGATACCAGTATCCAGTTGTTTGTAATTGAATTAAAAACCCACAAATCGTTTAAGTAGGTGGTTTCGTCAAAGCCGCCGTATGCACCGCCAAAACTGTAAAAAGCGTTGCCATGGCATAGGGCAGTTTGTGCCGCCCTGTTCTCATACCGGGCCATGGGGCCGGTAAAGCCATTGTTGGTGCAAAGCTGGTTGTAATTACCATTTGCGTCCTCATAATTATCGCCGGCCACCCAGGTCCAAAGGTTGTTAACCGAGCTGTATTTCCATACATCGCTTACTGACAAAGAGCCGTCGAATCCGCCAAAAATGTAAAAGTTTCCCGCCTGGTCTTTCCAATTAATATAGGTGGCCCGTGCAGATGGTTCATTACTTGCGCTGGGCACGCCCTGGCTGCCGTAATTGCCTGTCGAGCCGGGCGTACTGCTTCCATTCACCCACGTCCACAGGCCCGACGAGATATTGTATTTCCATACGTCGTTATAAAATAGGCCAAGGTCGGCCGCAAAGCCCCCAAAAAGCCAAAGGTTTCCGGCATCGTCAACCCATGCCGAGGTACACTCATTACGGCCACCTGGATTATTGCCCGCTTGCGCCACCCCCAGTAAACCGTAAACCGGTGCCACGGCTGTTTGGCCGGTACCCCCCATCCAGGTCCACTCATTACTGGCAATATTATACCGCCATAAATCGTTTAATGAGCCCGCACCATTACGCCCGCCGTACAACCATAAATCGCCGGTGGCATCGGTCCATGAGGCAGTGCCCCATGCCCTGGCCGAAGGATTATTTGTAATGGATGGCACGCCCAGCACGCCAAAGCTGCCGGGATCGTCAGTTGCTCCAAGGCCTTTCATCCAGGTCCAGGTGTTGGCGGCGGGATTGTACTTCCATAAATCGTTTAGCTGGCCACCACCGGTATACCCACCAAAAACCCAAAAATTACCCTGGTTATCAGTCCACGATACAGCTTCATATGAAGCCGGTGGCGAATTTAAAGGGCTGGCTGTGCCTTGTATACCAAATACCCCGGCCGAATTTGAGTTACTCGACCCATTCACCCAAACCCAGTTGCCACCCTGTGCTTTTACAAGCACCGGAAACGATATCAACACACAAAATATTAAAACAAACCTGTGTATCATGCCATACATAGTTTACCGGGTATCACTATAAATAAATATAAACTATTTTTTATTAAGACGGAGGGTGTTTTCGCAAGCGCAACGAAATTTTACGTAAGTGTGACAATTGGGGGTTAAATCCATTACCTTTTGGATCAAAGTTTAAGCACTCTGCCATTGCTGGTATTAACACAGCAACAAATTCCATCTGCCATCCATAAACTAAAGTGTTATATCTTACCGGTGTAATACAACAACATAACAACCGTGCCGGCATCAAATAAACCGTGTAGTATGGCCAGGTAGGGTAGTAACGAAGGACGTTTATGCAGCGCTATGCCCAGCATGAGTGCAAAAGGTAAATACATGAAGCCTCGTAAAAAAATGAATTTGTAATCGAACACCAGTGGCAAAGTGCAATGTTGTATAGAAAGAAAAACAACCGGTAGCAATACCGCCAGCCATTTTATACCTATGTTGCTTTGCAGGCGCGGCATAATATATCCAAAGTAGGTTACAAGTTCGGCCAGCGAAATGCTTACCGGAAAAGCAATAAGCAAAAAAACAATAAGCGATATTGGTATGGGTTGAAATAATATTTTGCTGTAGTAAACACCATCGCCCCACAGCCAAAGGCTAAGCAAATACGGCGGAGCCATAATTAGCGGAACACTTAGCAACACAAGGCCCGAAAATATGGCCAGGTCTTTTTTAAAAAGGTTTTTATTAAAGCGGAACAACGAGAGGTATTTAACTCCTTCACGTTTTAATAATGCCACCAGCAAAACAATAGATACTACATTGGTTAGGGTGGCGGTTAACAGCCAGTATTTTTGCGATTTCGCCCACGAGTGAAGCACCAGCGCTATACCCGCCTGAAAGAATGCAAAAAGCAGCAGCCGGCTAAACAACATACTAACCGACAAGGCCGCATTTTTATTAACCGGTACCGGATCATTCATAGCAGTTTGGGTTTTAATTGTCCATGCGGTTTATGATGCTATGCCTTTAGCATCCGGTTTAAAAAGGCGCGCACTTTAACCCAATCGGTGTATTCGTAATCTTCTTTGGTGCTGGTTTGGTGGCCTTCGCGTTTGGCAATCATGCGCATTATCATCTTTTTAAAGAAATCGTATTTAGTGTAAAGCAATGCGCCGGGTACTTGTTCAATATCTACAGGTTTCCAACCGGTATCGGCCATAAAAGATTCCGTAATCTGCTTTAGTTCGTTTATCGTTTCCTCATCATTAGCCATAACGGAAAGGCATACCGAAAAGAATGCGCTGGTAAGTTTATTAAGCGCTTCGGCATTATCTTTTACATAATGAAATACCGAGTTTTGGTAGTTATGCATGTGCAGCGAAGCGCCGATTAATACCACATCGAAACCCACCGGTGCAGGAGGGTTTTCTGTTGCATCGGCCACTGTAACGGTGTGGCCCAGCTTTTCGGCTTCGTCTTTTAAAAAGGTGGCTACTTTACGGGTTTGGCCTTCGGTGGTGCCGTATATTATTAAAACTTTCATACGCCTGTTGTTTAGTGCAAAGGTGCATTACAATCAAGGGCTTATTCATGACTTTGCTTGTTGTGCAGGGTGATTGTTGTCAAACTGAGGGTGAGGGGCTTAGGTAGAATAAAAAAAGGTGCCAGCGTTAAAGCGTTAGCACCTTTCCTTATAAATACTTCAGTTATTTCGCCTTTGGCTTACCTCTCGGCCAATAACATGGGCTTGCGCGAAGCTGCGGCATTTACTTCTTCCCGTTTTTCAAGGCATCAATTTCCTTTTTCATTTCATCGTTTTGGCGGGCTAACTCCTGCACGGCTTTTACCAGTGGCATTACAAAATCCGAGTAACGAAGGGTATACAACTCATCGGCATTAGCCGGTACCTGCACACCGCTAAAATCGTAGCCGCTTTCTTTGGCGGCCTTTTCCACTTCCTGCGCCAAAAAGCCGGTAACCTTCATCTTTTCAATATCATATTTACTATCCCAGGTAGTGGCATCTTTATTAGTGCCTTTGTAAATTATATCGTTCTCTCTATGAATATTGAGGTTATAAGTAACAGGGCGAAGTTTTGTAATAAACGAAAGCCCCGGCACATCGGCCTGCACATTGTCTTTAATGCGCTCATCGCTATAAGTGCCCCAGGTAACTTGTCCGCCAATCCAATAAATGCTGCTGTTACCAATTTCAATGCGGTTGGATACACTACTATTCGTTCCGGATAAATTACCTATGCAAACGGTGTTATCTAAATTGTTGCTGGCAAAAAATGCCTGATCGCCTACCGCTACGTTATGGCTTCCGCTTACATTATTGGTCATGGCCGAAAAACCGAATGCGGCGTTACCGGCACCGGTTACATTTTGAAAAAGTGCCTGTTCTCCGTATGCACTATTATACGATCCGGTAGTTCTTGCAGCCGCCTGATACCCCCCTGCTGTATTATAGAATCCCGTGGTGTTAGCTGCCAGGGCGCCATATCCTTCAGCGGTATTATTATATCCACTGGTATTACCGGCAAGGGCCAAATTTCCATTGGCCGTATTGCTATTGCCGGTAGTGTTTGCCTGCAATGCCTGGTAGCCAACAGCAGTGTTACCACTACCCGAGGTATTTAAATAAAGTGCACTGTCGCCGCTGGCGGTATTAGCACTACCCGTGTTATTTGCATAAAGTGCAAACATTCCATTTGCCGCGTTACCGTTACCGGTGGTATTAAAAGCAAGTGCATCGTAACCGCCGGCGGTGTTGTTACTACCTGTTGAATTGAAATAGAGGCTGCTAAATCCGGTAGCCGTGTTGTTGCTGCCGGTGGTGTTATTATTAAGTGCCAGGCCACCAACGGCTGAGTTTTGGGTGCCGGTGGTATTGTTATAAAGCGCGTAGTAACCATGCGCCGTATTATTACTGCCTGTAGTGTTGAAATAAAGAGCACTGGCACCGACGGCGGTACTGTTGCTGCCGGTGGTATTTGAGTAAAGCGATGAATAACCGGCCGCCGTATTACTACCGCCGGTGGTGTTAGCGTATAGGGCAACTGCCCCTACGGCAGTATTGCTAAGGCCGGTACTGTTAAGGTATAAGGCGTAAGCCCCGGTTGATGTATTGTTAGTACCCGTAGTATTTGTATACAGCGAAGAGTTACCCGTTGCAGTATTATTACTGCCCGATGTGTTACCGAGAAGAGCCGCATATCCATTGGCAGTGTTGTAGTTACCGGTGCTGTTTGTGTTAAGGGCGTCGTAACCCAATGCAGTATTCTGATATCCGGTGGTATTGCTTCTAAGCGTTCCCGAACCGTTTGCAGTATTGCCATAACCTGTAGTGTTATCGTACATAGCCTGGTAACCATACGCGGTATTTTGATTGGCTGTGGTGTTTGTGTATAACGCCTGGTAACCACCGGCAGTATTACCATAACCGGTGGTGTTGCTATAGCCCGCACCCCCACCCGAAAACGTATTGGAGATGCCGCCACCGCCACCATTATTTGCATGCCCGGCATTAACGCCTACAAAAGCGTTGCTGGCATCATCTGAATTAAGCCAAAGAACATCAGTACCACTGCTATTGCGTAATTTGATAAGAGGGCTGGCATTGGTTTGAGTGCTATAACCATCAACCACCAATTGTGCCGTATTTGCCGAGCCCGTAACATGTAGCTTGCCCGCGGGCACACTGTTGTTAATACCCACATTGCCACCGTTGTTGTAAATGTTGCTACTGTTTACCACCTACGATGAACCGTTCCAGTAAGGGGTGTTACCCGCTGCTGCGCCGTTAGGCAATAAACCGTTTGTGCCGGTTGCACCTGTGGCTCCGGCTGTGCCTGCACTCCCTGTAGGCCCCGTGGGACCGGTTGCGCCGCCACCAACACCTGTAACACCGTTGTTACCGGTTACGCCGGTTGGCCCTGTTGCACCGGTTGCTCCGCCGCCGGCACCTGTGGCGCCATTATTGCCTGTGGGCCCTGTGGGCCCGTTATTTCCTGTTGAGCCTGCTGCGCCGTTATTACCGGTTGCACCCGCCGTTCCGTTGGCACCGGTAGGCCCTGTGGCACCGGTAGCGCCCGCCGGCGAATTAGCAGCATATAAAGCATAAGGCACGCTTATAAGTTGGGCAGTGCCCATGTTAACGTAATTACTGCCACCGGTTGGGTCCAACTCCACCTGTAAGTACTTTCCGCCGCCGGTGCTCCAGTCAATACCGGTAAATGTGCCTTGTAAAACGGTACCGGTGCCTACCTGCGTGGTAAACAAGCCAAATGCATTGGTGGTAGCGTTATCGCTTTCTCTATAAACTATTGTGCCGCCTACGCTTCCATCATGAATGGTAAAGCGGACGCTTACCGCCTGGTTTTGCAGTACTGCGCCGGCATTATTGCGGGCAACAGCCTGGTAATTTAATGCCTGTGGAACCTGTGCCGTAACAAAAAACGCTACCAGCATTACCAACGTAGGGAGAAGAATTTTTTTCATAAAAATATATTTAGCGTGCAATCAATGAGGAAAGCTACCATTCTAGCACAAAAAAAAGAATTTTTTATATGATTTTTTTTGTTGGGAATTGGTGTTGAGAAGGTAAATTATGGTTTACAACAACGGCTGCACGCTTATTCATGACAGTGCTTGTGGGTCAAGCTGTCATTGTAAAACAATGGGTCAGGGGCGTTGTTATTAACCAGCGGTTATTTCTGATGTAGTTTACCTTCGCGCCAGCCATATTAATTAATAAAAAATATTTTTTTTCTATATTCACCTGCACGGTTAACATAAGCCGCGGTTGAATTAAACTTCGCTAAATACTATGAGCACTAAAGACACTTTAGGATATCGCAATCTCCCCCTGCACAAAATACCGGAGTACTGGGCTAGTTTTAAACCTACCGAGAACATAACTGCAACAAAAGAAGAGGAGTGGAAAACAAAGGTGGAGTTTCTCGATAATCTATCAGTATACAAAAATGTTGTAATTTATTTAATAAACACTTACACCAATAGGTTTGTATACATTAACGACAAAACCAACATTTTGGCCGGGCTATCGCCCGAACTATTTATGGCCGAAAACGGGTTGGAGTTTTCCATTTCCCGGCTTCATCCCGACCATGTTGAGGCGTCATTAAAACTAACACAAATAGGGCTTAATTTTTATGCCGATAGCAGTTTGAGCGATTATAAAAACATTGCACTCAACCAAAACTACTTGTATAAAAACGGTCAGGACGAATATGTGCAATTATTGCAACAGGGCATGATTTTAGAAGTAGATGACAGCGGCAGACCCGCATTATCTATCTGGCTTGTTCATAAAGTTGGCCATATTAAAAAAGCAGATTCGGCGGCGTTGGTAATCACCTCTCCTTCGGTTGTGCAACTTTATAGCTATAACCGCCAGCAAAACATTATTGAGCCACCCAAAACATTTTCTGACCAGGAAAAGAAAATAATATCCTTGCTGGCACAGGGCGATGACACTAAAACTATAGCCGAAAAATTATTTATAAGTGCGCATACTGTTGATACCCACAGGCGCAACCTTATCAAAAAAGCCGAATGCCGCGATACTACCGGCGTAGTTGATTTTGCCAGGCTTATCAATTTAATATAGCGCATTAAACCAAGCGCAGCACCATTCGTTTTAAAATACTCAAATTAAGTATTGTGCTCACCGCCGCGTGCGTGTAACATTACTGTGGCTAAAAATATAAGCCGCAGATTATGAAAACAACAACTATTAGCATCGTTTTTCTTCTGCTTGGCTGTTTGGCCGGGGCCCAAAGTTTATTGGTTCAAAAAGCCGGTGCCGATGACGAAATTTCATTCGCATTTGCCAGCGAAATAAACACCGCTTACTACGTGGTGGCCGCCGGTATTGATACCAACGCGGTTGATATTATTGGCCGTATCAATGTAAAGGCATACGGCAGGCAAAAGCGCAATTATGAATTTGTAAGCTATGATAAACACTACCGCTGCTACGTAGTTAAACAAATTGACATGAGCGGCCTTTGCGTTAACCGGTTAACCTGCATAATCCCTGAAAAAAATTAGCGGTAAGTAGCTTAGGCAAAAGTGGCTTTCCTCTTTGGTTGGCGTCTCCCGCCAACCAAAGAGGGCCAACTCACTCACCAACCAAATACAAGTGGTTGGCAAGTACGCCAAGTGCGCCATAAACTTGTATCACTCCACCCCAACACTTCCCTCCAATGTATTACATTAGCACACTAATACATTAACACCCCGGCATGAAAAAACATTTACTCCTCCTCTCCTTCCTGCTAGCGCTTATTAGTACTACCCACGCCCAAAGCGTAGCACAAACACGGTGCAACAGTTTAGGCAAGGGCGTTAACCTTAGCAACTGGCTGGAAGGTTTTTGGGAACAAAACTGGCCCGATACCGCCGATTACAAAAAGCAATTTTTTTACGACATGAAGGCTGCCGGTATACAAAGCCTGCGCATGCCCGTTTGCTTTGAAATGGTTACCGATACCCTGCCGCCATATAAGGTAGATACCAATAACCGCGTGTTTAGCATTATTGATACCATTATTAGCTGGTGCGATGAACTTAACTTTAACCTGATTATTGATAACCACCACCAGTGGAATATTGTTGACTCTACCTGGCGTACAGAGCAGCCCCGGCTGGCCCACTTGTGGAGTGTGCTTGCACAACGTTATAACCACCTGGACCCCAACCGGTATATTTTCGAAATACTGAATGAGCCCAGCAACATTAAAAACGATTCGCTGGCCCTACTTTACCCCGTTATAATTGATACCATACGCCAATACGCGCCGCTGCATACTATTGTGGCTTCGCCTACCAGTTACAGTAATGGCATTGGCTTTTTTAAATACACACCGCTGGCCGATACCAACCTTATTTACACCTTTCATAGTTACGACCCTTTTCAGTTTACGCACCAGGGTTTAACGTTTGTAACGCCGCGGTTGCCCACCGGTGTAACTTTCCCCGGTTCGGGGGTTGACTGGATGATACAGGATATGTGGTACTTTGCCCTGCAGTTTAGAGATAGCTTTAACGTGCCCCTGTTTTTAGGCGAGTTTGGCGTGGGCGATAGCGCCGATTACGTTAGCCGCTGCCACTGGATTGATACAATTGGCAACCGCATTACCGCCAGCCACCTATCGGCGTTTTACTGGGATGTGGTGGGCGATTTTAAAATTTATCACCAGGGCGTAACCTCGCAGGATAGTGTAATGACCTGCTTTGCCGATGGCTGGCATTTATACGGCGATAGCACGCTGGCGGTGCAAACTATTGCCGCTAATACCCTGCCGCTTAGTATTTACCCAAACCCGGCAAGCAATTATTTTACCTGCGTAACGCAAAGCTACCAACCGGTAGCCCTGCAGGTGTTTGACAATACCGGCCGCATTATTTACCAAACGCAATTTAGCAACCAAACTACTGTAAACACCAACACATGGGCGCGTGGTTTGTATGTGGTAAAGCTAAGTGGTGTTGATGGGGTTGGTGTGGGTAAGGTTATTGTTGAGTAGGGTGTGTGTCCATTATAAGTTAATGGCTAAAGCCAATTCACTTATAATATCATTATCCCCACCCTAAAGGATGGGGCAAAATTTTGCCCCGACTTTCAAGTCGGGGATTACAATGAACCCAGTATCTGGCTTTAACCATTAAAGTAGTCAGACTCAAATTCCGTCCACACGATTAACACCTTAACACGCAATTCTCCTCCAAAACCCTTAAATTAGCGTATAACATGCGCTTATGAAACTTCGTGTTTTACTGCTATTTGTTTTATTGCATGCGGTTATACCTGCAGCTGCCCAACAGTGGTTTCATAATACCGTTCCTTACTTCCGTACGCTCAACTCGGCGGTTATTCTTGAGGCAAACAGCATTGTTTTTGCCGGTGGAAACCAAAAAAATGATTCGATTGAAAGTATTTACCGCACCGATGACCGGTGTGCATCGTGGGGGTATTTTACCGATACGCTTAGCTCGTGGTTAAAGAGCATTGCGTTTGCCGATACCGCCAATGGTTTTGGTGTGGGCCCTAACGGAAACATGGCTTACACGCATGATGGTGGCCGTAGTTGGGCCGAGGGCAGTTCGCCGCTTTACCGCGATTTTAATAAAGTTGTTTATACCAATGCACATACCCTGCTGGTGGCTGGTGGCTGGCTAATGAACGGCAACAACCGCGCTGATAGCATGCAAACTATTTTAAAAAGTACCGATGGCGGTAATAGCTGGACTGCGGTGTACGACCAGCCCGGCCCGTGGCTTGAAAGCCTTGTGTTTATTGATACCCTTAAAGGTTTTGCCATAGGCGATAGCGGTACTATACTGGCAACTACCAATGGCGGCAGCACCTGGCAACCCGTGGCGGCGCCCATACAGCGCAGTTTTATAAGCGCTGCTTTTATTAACCCCGATACCGGTTTTATTGTGGGTGGCTTTAACGATGCTACCGGTTTAACCGAAGTGCGCACCATTTTAACCACCGTTAACGCCGGTGCTACCTGGACTGTTGTTTTAGACCAACCCGGTGGCTGCCTGCATGATATTAGTTTTGCCGATGACCACACCGGTTACATTGCCGGCGATAGCACCACCGTGCTAAAAACCACCAACAGCGGACAAACATGGAGCTTTAATTTATTGCCTACAACCGATAATACCCAGCATTTAAACGTGGTTAAATTTAGCGGCCCCGGCCTTGGCGTTGTTGGTGGTGCCATGGGCAATGTTTATGTGTATACAACATTGCTACAGCCGCAGGTGTATTCGTTATATTCGGCGTTGGTGGATAGTGCCGATGTAACGGTTAACGGCATGGTAGATACACGCGGCGGCGGCGGTAGCGTTTACTTTATTTATTCTACCGACTCGAATTTTGCCAACCTGACACCTACTTACCCGTTAAGTATTACCAACGATACGCTTCAACAGTTTAATGTGGTGTTAAACGGGCTTATTGCCGATACTACCTATTACTGGTGCGCTGTTGAAACCGGACTAACCGGTACCTTTTACGGCGATACGCTTCGCTTTTACACCGGTATTAATCCTAATGGCTTAAGTACAAAGGCACCCGGCAGCATTACTACCAACAGTGCGGTAATAAACGGCCAGGTAAGCGGCTTTACGGTACCCATTAGTTTAAATTTTGAATACGGGCACACGCCGGCGTTGGGTAATACAATAGCGGCAACGCCACCGGTGGTTAGTGATGCGCTGCTGCACCAGGTTAGTGCTAACCTTAGCGGGCTTACACCCCACTCATTGTATTGTTACCGGTTAACGGGCACGGTGGGTGGCTCGAGGGATGATGGCGATATTTTTACGTTTTTTACCGGTTCGATATTTAGTGAGTTGCATACTTTGCAACCGGTGCTTGTAAACGAAACTATGGTAAACCTGTATGGCAAAATAAGCGGTGCGCAGTTACCGGTTACTTTAAGTTTTGATTACAGCGCCGGTGATTATTCTTTTGATAACAATATGCCGGTTTTCCCCAGCAGCGTAACCGACTCATTTACGCATTACCCCTATGCAAGTATTACGGGCCTAACCCCTTTAACCACCTACTATTGCAGGCTAAGGGCCGAAACCGCCGCCGGTGTTTTTTATGGCGATACCGTACCGTTTTATACCGATAGCGTTTACAATTTAAATGTACTAACACCACACGGTATCAGCCAAAACACATGCACCTTTTATGGCACTGCCAACGTGGGTGGTATCCCGTCTAACCTGTTTTTTCAGTACGGCATCGATTCTGCTTACGACCACGAGGTGGCGGCTACACCGGGGCAATCAACCGATTCAACACCGGTGCAAATATCGGCATCGGTAACCGGTTTAACACCGGGCGGGCATTATTATTACCGGGTTAAAGCGGTAGATGCGTATGGGTCATTTTACAGCGCCCCGCGCTCGTTTTATGCCATCAATAACGAAATACCCAACTGGAGTTTCGAAAACTGGGATGATATTAACCAAATATTTCCCGGCACATGGTGGATTTTTGGCAATATAGCCCGTACGCCTTCGTATAACGGTACTACGGCTATGTATTTATACGGCAATGCCCAATCAGGCATGGGCGCGGCATTTACAGGGCTAACCATTAGCGGTTTATTTATAGGCGGCTCGCCATTTACTGCCCGTCCCGACTCGATGATGTTTTATGCCAATTACAACATTGCGACCGGTGATACGGCGTGGGCTTTTTTCGGCCTTAAAAAAAGCGGTTCTGTAGTTACCTTTAACCAGTTTCCGATAACCGGTAACAGCGGTAATAATTGGGTGCGCATGTCGTACCTCATTGGTTATCAACAGTCCGGTGCGCCCGATACTATCTTATCCGGTTTCTGCAGTAGCCAGCTTAACAACACGCCTAACCGGCTAAGCTGGTTAAAGGTTGATGATGTTTCGTTTGCCGGTACCACCCAAAACATACCCGATGCCGATTTTGAAACCTGGGATAGCACACTTTACCAAACCGCTATGGGTTGGACTTCGTCGCTAAAAGAAACCCCACTAACTCAAAGTATAGTTTCGCCAATTACGCGCAGCACCGATGCCGTGTTGGGTAATTACGCAGCCAATATTCATAATACCCTGCACAGTGCTTTTATGGATTTGCCTATATCGGGTTACATTACTACGCAATACCAGGGTAACCTCGCCCCCTCGTTTACTGTTACCAAACGGTACAACACCTTTAACTTTTACTGCAAATTTAGCCAGGTAAATAACGATACTGCGGTAATTTATGTTGACGTGTTTTCGGACACCACGCTTATTGGCACAACTAATATTTATATTGATACACCCGTTAACAACTATACACAGTTTACTGGGCAAATCACTTATTTTGATAGCACAAGCATACCTAATGGGGCAACATTAAGAATATCGTCATACAGTAGTAATCCGCAGGGCGCATCGGCGCTGTTGGTAGATAACCTTGGGTTTGATGGGTTTTATGCCGATACGCTTAACACCGGTTTACCGGTTATTGCTTTAGAGGGCGGCACAGCATCATTAAAGCTTTACCCAAATCCCACCAACGGCATGCTAGCCGCAGATTACACCAGCCCTAACACCGGCGAGGTAACACTTACCGTTTACGATTTAAGCGGCCGTGTTTTACTAACGCAACAAGGCCTGGCTATCGCCAATCTTAAAAGCACATTCAGGCTCGATTTATCGGCATTCAATTCGGCTGTTTACCTGGTTCATGTAAAATCGGAGGCAAGTGGGGTTACTTCGAGGATTATGTTGGTGAGGTAGGTGAGTGTGCGTCCCGATTGCTATGGGGAGTGTTAAAGTGTTAAGGTGCGAATGTTTAACAGCCGTTTTTTTGTTTGAGTGAAGCGGGGTTATATAGGGTCAAGTATCGATAACTAATAGGCTATTGCGCATTCACCGGCGGTTATAGGCGGCACTTCATAAAAAAAACACTGTTTGATAATAGTTTATATGCGATTTTGTTTCTTTATTTGATAAAGCAATCCATTTACGCACTTGCTTTAATCAAACCCCTGGAATGAAGAAACCTGTACTTTTGCTTTTACTACTTTTAAACGCAGCATGCTGTTTTTCAAGTGCGCCTATTGACCGGGGTAGCGATTATCGCTGCGATACTATCATTAAAATAGTATGCCGAAAGCCGGGCAGCGATACTTGTTGCAGGCATAAGCCCCTTCCGCATCCATGCCCCCCAAGGCATTGCAAAGATACTGTGGTGGTAGTAAATAATATTGACGTGCACTGCTGTAAGGATACCGTTATTAATAAATGCGGTGGAGACAATGACCATCATACGCCTTGTAATTGCCCTATATTGGACTGCGTTGTTTATGTCCTAAAAACACTGTGGCAAGGTTTGGTAGAAGTGATAACTAAACTGTGGGCCGGTTTTGTGGCAATTACCACCTACATGGCTAGTAGAAAAAAGAGCAAAGAGGCAAATGCCTCAGGCATCACAGGCGATATTAGCGGCAGGCAAACCGGAAATGCGGGCTCAAATAACACGTCCGTATTCCTGCTAGGCGTATCGATCGTTTTTGCGTGCATATTTACGCTTCAACTAATTGGAACAACAATATTTCATACAATTTCAACTACAACAGCTCAATCAACTACAACATTTCAAACAGTTACTACTACAATTGATTATCTTTTAAAAGGTATTGTAGTTGTTATAGGATTACTGGCAGTTTTAGCTTTGCTGTTTTTTGCTTTGTCCTGGCTCTCTTCACGCAAACCCGGACAAATGGATTTTTGGCCTTTCATAGCTTGCTGGAATGGCGCTGAGCACCAAGAGCGATCCAAGGCAAAGCAACTAGCCTGGGAGTTATTGCTTATTTGGGCAACCAGGAGTATAGGCCAAGAAAATTTAAAGGGTTACGATTTTTGGATTGTGTGGGAGTCACTGCGATCGGGGTATGAGGCGACGTAATCAAGGCTCAATAATGAGGGCCTGTTGGCGATTAAAAAATATGACAAGGATATCAGCATCTCTGAAGCCACTTTGAAATTGCTTGCCAAGATAAACCGGTTTCAGTCGGATTGGTATGTTAAGGCCGGAAATCCAGAGCCGCATCGTTTAATATTAACTCCGCATGATCTGTATAAACTATCCGACAACCCCGCATTTGAGCAGGAGATGAAAGAGTTGAGAGAATACATTACCCGGTACCTTGAAAAAATGGGGACCGTTAACGATCAAACAAATCTTGAAGATTTGGGAATCAAATTGTGGTAGCATCTGGTTTATATCTACCACTAATTAACGTACGGTGTTGGCGGCGGTCCCGGCAAATTGTATTTCTCTTGAAGCAATAATGTAAATTTAAAGTTGCTTACAACAATACCAATTATACATAATATAGTCATTACATACCCGTAAGGTTTTGGCACAAATAAATTAATCACAAGCAGTATTGCAAAAACTAAACCGAACTGTAATTCCCAACAAGTCATTTCTTTATAAAAGTTGGCTTCCTTTTCGCTGCCTCGGTTGAGGGTTCTTTTGTATTCATAATAATCCCAAAAAAAGTAAACAACCATAAAAATGATGAAACCAAGCAATATCAAATTTAGTTGGGGTTCATCGGGCTCGGTGAAGGCAATTGCCCTATAGGTTGCGTAAAGACTGATGACTATAACTATGTCGCATATAAAAAAGCCCAGTCCGTAGTTGGTTGAATATATAGTATACAAATAGCTGCAACAATAAAACCACAGTACACTTAAAAGCATTGCAGTTTTTATCAAAATAAGCAATGCCGACTGATCGGTACCGTGGGCTTCGGTTAAACACCCATAGGTAAAGTAGCAGGCACTATAAATGATGGTGCCCAGAAAAGCCGGGTAAAGCAGCATTTCGCTGAGCGTTTGAAGCATTCCTTTTTTGCGGTCCATGTATCAGTATTTTCAGCTAATATATAAAGTTTAAACCAAGTCAATACCAGCAGTTGTATTGTAGCATTCATTTGCCGGTTATAACGGCCAGGCAACCATATACCCCGTATTTACCTAAACCATAGATATGTTTTACCCCGAATAATTTAATGCATTACTAATATATGGCAGGTACTTAGCTTATTTATTTTGAAATCAACAAAACATAATTACATTCGAAATTATATTATATAGCCGGTTATATAACAACAGCCATATAATAGTAACAGTTATATTTTATTAAGGCCCAAAAACTCTTCCCTATGTTTAATCCCCTCATCATGATGCGCAAAAGCGTAGTGGTATTGTTCCTGTTTTATTCGTGTGCGCTATGGGCAACTAACCCCCAAACCATTCGCGAGCATGCCCTGCCAAACGAAACTTTTGCAAAAAATGATACCGAAAAGGACAATCCAAATTCGGAAAGCCAGTTGCATTGGTTGCTCACCACAGACATGAAAGATTGCGGCCTTGATGCACAACAATGCAGGCTTATAAACGAAATGCTGGCGACCGAAACAGCGAAACAGCGATATGAGGACAGCCTGCTTATGTACTATGGCTATGACCTTAAAAATGCAAAAGCGGCGTTCGACTTTCAAAGCTATAGTACCCGGTTTATTTTTTGGATGGTGATTGTTATTGTAACACTGGGTGTATTTTTTGCAGTTATAAATTTTATTCAATCTATATCGTTACTTAAAAAGAAGGCGGGTAAAGATGTTCCAACCGAATTTAAGGCGGGTTTGGATGGTGTAGAAATCAAAACTTCGTTGGTAGGATTTTTAATACTTACTGTTTCGCTGGCATTTTTCTACCTCTATCTTAAAGAGGTTTATCCCATAAAATTGGTCGAAGCCGGTAAAGAGCCGGTAAAAACCGAAGCCAGGGAGAAAGAGAAAGAAATAAAGAAATAATAATTAATTAACGTGCTATACCCGCGCGTTAGTATTGGTTAAAATAATTTTACGTAAATAAAGTAGTTGCCAAAAGCTTATTAGCCATATAGCCCATTTTTAAATTTTAAACCCATTAACCCAATGTTAACCAAAGCAGGAAATAACTATTCAAACCTTTCGCTAAAAGATCTTTTAGATGCGCGCGACCAGGACCATTTAAGCCTTATGAAAAAGAAAAACGTGGTGGCTACAGCCCTTGGCCGCTACCGCATAAGGTTGCAGGATATTGATGACAATGGAAATTATAAAGGCGCATCGAGCGATAGCGAACGAACATTACAGAATAGTGCTGTAATAGATATATCGTGGCCCTGCGTTTTGGTTTTTGTAAGTGAGTGGGAAACAAAAGGTAAATTATTGCATGTAAAGGAAGGCGGCGTAAACATGATTCCAAATTCCATTATACTACGCGACGGCCGCGAAGTGCCCATTTGCGTTGTTAAGGCCGAAAAATCAGATATGCCGGTTGAACCGGTTGATTCATTCAGCCTTAAATTTCCGCGAACCATGATTGGCGGGGGATATCCTTTGATTGTAAACGGCCAGGGCATTACGCATATTGCCAGCACCGGTTGCATAGTATCGGACGGGCATACTTATTATGCCTTAACCAACAAACATGCGGCGGGCAAAACCGGAGAAGAAATATATTCGAAATTCGGTGCCGACGAGGCACGCGTTGGTGTTAGCTCGGGCAAAGCTTTAGGCAAGGTAAAGTTTACCGACCTGTATGAAGGTTGGGTTGGCGAAGATATTTTAGTAAACTGCGATGCCGGCCTTATCAAAATTGATGATGTAAATATTTGGAAAACAGAAATTTTAGGCCTGGGTGAAATAGGCCCGCTATACGACCTTAACTCGTATAACCTGGGGGTTGATATAATAACCACGCATACTGTAAAAAAGGGCAAAAAAGAAGCGACTAATAGTGTGGTGAAAGCTTATGGTGCGGTTTCGAAAGAAATGCAAGGCGAAATTGTAGGTTTATTTTACCGGTATAAATCGGTTGGGGGAAAGGAATACGTATGCGACTTTTTGATTGGTGGCAGGGATGGCGAACAATTGCCTACGCACCATGGCGATAGCGGAACTGTGTGGTTATACGAACAAGCCGATGAACAAGGCAATAAAATTGATATGCCTTTTGCATTGCACTGGGGGCAACATACGTTTATTGAGGATGATAAAACCAATAGCTATACCTATGCAATGGCCTCGAACATTACAAATATTTGCAGAGAACTGGATGTTGAAATTGTGCGTGGCTGGAACGCCGAAACCGATTATAGTTGGGCCAAAACCGGGCATTATAAAATTGCGGCGCGGGCGTGCGACCTTGTTAGCAATGACAAACTAACCAAACTGCTTGCAAACAACAAAAGCTTAATAGGGTATAGCGATGATGATTTGCAAAATAAAACAGGGATTGTAAAAGCCCGCAGCGGAGAGTTTATACCCCTAGCCGATGTTGCCGACCTGTTTTGGCGCGATAAGCGATTTAAAACCGAAGGCAGCAACCACTTTGCCGATATGGACGAAGTAACCGATGGCGCTAATAATAATAAAAGCCTGCTTGACCTTTGCTTTACAGGCAAAAAGCCAAACCTTGATTATGTGGATATAGATAAATGGATAAGCTATTATAATGACAGCGATAAGGTTGACCCAAAAACAAAGGTTGACAGTAAAACAAAAGAGGAAAAACCGGCACCAAGAGAAGGTGCATTGCCTTTTAGGGTATGGGAAATTTATTGCTTAATGGTTGAAGCATTGCAGCAGGACGACAGTAAAAAGGCGCTTGATGAATTTATTTGCCTGGGTGGCACCCTATCGCATTATGTTGGTGATGCGTGCCAGCCATTACATATTAGCTATTTACACCACGGCTACCCTGATAAGCCCGAGCAAATGCCGGTGCACGCCGTGTACGAGGAAAAAATGATTGATGCCAACATGGCCGTACTTTTTGCCGGGGTTAACAAAATAAAAAAGACCGTGAAGGATGCCGATTTATTTACCGGTGGCCAGGGCTCGGCTGCGCACGTAATAAGCCTGATGCGAGATACATTTAACACCCTATCGCCGGATGAGATTATTACCAGCTTTTTGAACCATGAAGGACGAACACGTGCTAAAGACATGTGGGCCGATGTGGGCGACCAAACTATTGACGTTATAGGAAAGGGATGTTACGCTATGGCAGTTATTTGGCAAAGTGCATGGATTGAAGCCGGTGCCGATTCGAAATTTAAAGTAAAGGATTTGATAGCCCGCGACCAGGATGATTTAATTGCCCTTTACAGCGATTATAAATTTGCGCAATCGTACAAACTACGCGATAAGCCTTTTAAACAAACACTGAAATAATTTCCACCGGTTAAAAATACTATGCGGGTTAGAATCCCTACGGGGATTCTAACCCGGTTTAACAGGCTCATTTGGGCGAAGCGAGGACGCTTTACCCAAATGAGCGCTTTGTTTAAAGAGGTTAGCCCCTGATTTTTTTGTAATGGGCTAAATTAAACCATTGCTCATTTTCATTAATAGGGTAAGCCTCTATAATGAATAGTTCGTCATTTGTTATCTTATAAATCCAAAAACTTTTATTTTTTATTCCCGCAAGTTTTAATGTAGGAATTCTTTTCATTAGTGATTCTAAGTCGGGCGCAAAGTAGGGTTTATCATATTCTAAATTCAGTATCTTTGTTGAGTCTTCATAATGCCATGAACCGGTGCTTTCATTTGTCATCGGCGTATCTAACCGCTCATACCTTTGGCCAGCTGAAAAAACTATATCGGGACGAATGGCCTTTTCGGGCTTGAAATGATGATAATAGCCTTCACTGTCGTAGTACTCAATTTTCAGTGTATCAATCAGCACTCCTTTTGTAGTTTCCAAACAAATAAATCTCCAGCTTCCTACTAAAAAATTTTCAATGTCTTTCCCAGGTAAGTCGGTTTTATAAGAGGCTAATTTTTTGAGGTTTTGCAAAGTAATATTCCGCACTGAATCAACCTTACTATCATGCGATTGACTATAACAAGCCAATGATGACAGGGCAATTGATATAAAAAATATGAATTTTTTCGTCTTCATCAACAGCTTATACATGCTTATCCTTAACACTTTTTTCAAGTTTCGAAAATAGCGCATTTACCCATTTCCAACGGCTTATTGTTTTTACTGTGGCAGAGCTTAACTCAAAAAATTAAAAGATTTTTTTACCCTCGCATTGGTAAGCGGTGTAACCGCTGGCGTAGCCAAATTGCGAGGTAAAGAAAATAGAATCATTATAGGGCGTTCGAAAAACAATTTGTTCCCAATTATCGCCTCCGCCTACCCAAAAAGTATTTACGGCATTAAACATAGGGCTACCGCTGAAATGAAAGATTGATTGGTTGCCGGTTAATACCAGGGTACTATTGTTGTATTTGCTGATGACAATCGTATCATCAAAATTGCCCGAGCCACTTACAAGGCCTACGCCATACCAACTACCTGCAACATGATAGGTGCCGGCATACGAATCTATTACAAGACTTGAAGGAACAGGGTTTCCGCGAACGGTATCTGTAGCCGGGCGAAAGACATTTGAACCTCCGGGTTCCTTCTTACAACTATAAACCAGCGTAAGCGCCAGGAAAGCTGCAAATGGAACTATGCGGAAATACTTTTTCATTTCTTGTTCTTATCGGCTTAATGTTACTCAATATACAAAAAATAATCATCATTAAGTTTTGGTATGCCGCCGGTGATAACACCCGCAACGGCGGAAAGACAAGGTTGAAGATTGCCCCGGGTAATGCTTTTTTATTTAAAGGCAAACAGCCTAACCACCCCCGGGGCAGCCCCTCCTGAATCAGGAGGGGAGCTAAATACAAACAGCGGCATGGCGCTGGCACCGTGCATTTAAAAAACTCCCCAAAAGTCCCCAAATGAAATACCGGTGGCTGTTTTGGGTTAGGGATAGGAGCGGAAACCCCGGAGCGCAGCTTTGGGCGCGAGGAGTTGCAGCGCATAGCCCGCCCCTTGCCCCCGATAGCTATCGGGAGCAAGGGGAACCCCATAGTGATAAAGTTGATGAGGATTAAGGCTTAGTTGCGTTTCCAGATGTTCAGGCTGTAGGTATCGTTGTAAAATTGCAGGGTGCCGTTGGGGTTAACAGCGGCGGTTAGGTAGTATATTACCACCGGTACCTTTTTGGTTACTTTAATATCGTGAGGCTCCTGGTCCTTCATGCATTGGTTGAGGTAGCTTTGGGTGGTTGAGTCGAAGCGCTCTTCCAAAATATAGCGGGCAAGTTCTAAAGGTTTTTGTACGCGTATGCAGCCGTGGCTTAAGTACCGGTACCGGTTGCCAAACAAATCGCGCACATTGGTATCGTGCAAGTAAATATCGTAGGGCGATGACGGGTCGAATTTTAGTATGCCCAGCGCATCGTCGCAACCGGTGGTTTGCCTGATGATGAAGGGGAAATTGCTTGCCGAGTATTTCCACCAGCTGATGGTAGCGGGGTCGATAACGTTGCCCTGATAGTCGATAACCTCGAGGTTGTTATCTTGTAAATAGCAAACGTTGCGGGCAATTTTGGGCATCATTTCTTTACTGATAATGCTAATGGGCACTACCCAATGCGGGTAGGTAGTAACGTTTACAATGTAGGCTGTAAACAAGGGCGTTTGTTTTTCTTTAACGCGCTCGCCCACTATAATGCGCATATCGAGTTTAAGGGCATCGCTATCTATTACCTGTAAAACGGCGGCGCCTACGTTTACAAAAATCAACCGGTGTTCGGGTATGCGTTGTGCCCAGCGCCAAAAGTTAAGGCTGGCTTTAATTTCGCTGAGGCGAATGCTTAGTGGGTATTTTAAGTTGTTGAGGGTTATTGAGCCAAGGTGGCCGGTGGTATCAACCCCCGTGATTTTTTGAAAGGCCTGCAGCACCGGTTTTAAATTGTTGCCGTAAACCGAGTCGTTGTTTACATCGGGGCCAATCAGGCCATACGCTTTTAGTTTTAAAATGGCGCTTACCGGTATGCCGTGTGTGTTAAGGGCCGTGGTGGTTTCGATAGTATGGTATTGTTTGATGATGGCTTTAATGTGGTTGTAGCCGGCTTTAAGCACCGTGTATTGGTAGTAGTGGGGTTCAATACTATCGAGGGTATTGCGCCAGTTGTGGTGATGCAGCAAGTGCAGAAGTTTGTTTGCAATACCGGCGGTATCGGCGGTATACATTAAGCCGTTGTACGAAAACGTGATTGCCTTACCATAAGCCGCGCTGAACAAAAATGTGCGCGCGGTATTGGTAAAAATGGTTTCGGTAGCGGCGTAGCGGGTGGTATCGGTAAAGTGGCCGGTGCGTAAAAGCGAGTCGTGGGTTATAATGTAATTAAGGCGATAATCTTTAGGGTTTAGGCCCAGGCTATCGGCGTAGCTTAGCATTTGGATAAGCATTTGGCGGTTGAGCGCTTGTTGGTTGGTGGTGCCAATCCAAAAGTTTTGATGGGTAGTATCGGTGTAATATTGCGCAGCACTACCGGTGGTATCGGTTATGGCTTGTTGGCTGAGCTTGCCTTTTTGCCCCCGCAAAGGATGATGCGTAAGCATAGCACGCAAGGCAAAAGCCCCTACTATTATTACCGCAGTTGCGGCCAAAATTATGCCTATGTATATGCCTTTAATTTTAGGCATGGTATGTTGTTTTGAAATTACCTGCGTGGTTGGCATTGGTTAAACAATAAAAGGACAAAAAGGTTGCCGGCTTTTAAACCGGTAAAGTCTTTTGCCCCTTTATTTATCGAACCGACTATGTAATTAAGACGATACAAACATACAACCTCAATTAGCCCATATCAATGATCTAAATCAGCGCGGTGCCTGATGTTTGAAGGGGGAAGTTGTTTCGGGTTGGGTTTGCAGAGGGCAATGGGCATTAAAATTAACAGATGCCACACAAAATAAAAATAATATATGGCGTTAGGTAGCTGCATGACAATAAGAACACTTACCCTTTTAACGGTTTTGTTGGTTGTTTATACCGGTTGCAGCAAGCAAGGCGATGTAATTACACACCCCGCCGACCGTAAAGCCGTTGCTAATGATACCACGGCAAACGAAGTCGCGCGGCACTTTACCCTTGGCAATGTATGCGGCACTTATATTGTTTCGGGAACCGGGCAATCGTACTCGCGCGATGATGGTTCGTACTTAGTGTTTACTAACGATACCGTATTTATAAGGCAGTGCGACGACTCATCTATTGCATATTATTGTTTGTATTCGCAAAACCTACTGCAGGATGGCATGGGTTTTCATTGTTATGCCAGCACTGCTACCACGTATGGCTTTGGCAGTAACTACCAATTTGCAAACCGCCAGGGTGTTGGCAAAGTGGCCATTTACTTTCCGGCCAATAGCCCTGACTCGATTTACCTGGTTGTAAACAACGACAGGGCTTGCCAGGGCGAAGACATGAAGGTATGCGGTGTTAGAATTAAATGATGTTGCATGCGGTGCAGGTCACCGGTGGTTTCTTTCATATATCAATTGCTTATCGCGATTAATCATTTCTTCTAAAGATGGATCCATCCATTTTACCGAAATCATATCTATTTCTTTGTTCAGCTTTTCCTTCAGTTCTCTCCAGGCGCTTACATATCCCCAGCCGATGTATTGAGCATAATCCCAATCAATAAGCAAATCAATATCACTTTGCTCATTAGCATCGCCGCGGGCGTACGAACCGAACACGTAGGCACGCACAACAGGTTTACCAGCAAGAAAAGTGCTGATAATTTGCTGTTGTTGTTCGCTGAGTTTCATATAGGCAAATGTAGTCTTTTTTTATGTTTTCATATTGTAAGTAGCCGTGCCAATGTTGCCTTTAGCTATGATATACCCGCGAAGCTACAATAAGGCCATCGCTAATTTCGAGCACCTCTCCTACCGTAATATCTTCTTCGCCGGTTACGTGGCGGGTGTACTCCATAAACACGGCGGTTTCGTTGGCTATAAGGCGGGTGGGTGTGTAACGCAGTGTGGGCAGGCGGTTAAAGCTATCGGCCCACCAGTTGCGCAGGGCAGGTTTACCGGTTATAAGCCCGTTGGTTTCGGGCCGGCGCACTTTAAGTTTGGGGCTGTAGTGTTGGGCGTTATCGTTATACAGGGCCAGCAGTTTTTCGAGGTGGTGATGGTTAAATGCGCTGAACCATTGTTGTGCTATAGCTAAGTTTGCCTGTTGCATGTGAGTGTGCTAATGTGTTAAAGTGCCAATGTGCGAATGTAACTACTGATTGGTGTGCGAACGTGTTAATGTGCGAATTTCGTATTTTACTTATCTTTCTTTCAAAATTGATACTTATGGGGTATTGTATAAAAGGCATTGCCTGCGTTGCACTTTTTTTAGCTGCTTTTAGCACGCAGGCCCAAAGCTTAGCCGACGTTGTTGGCAAGGGCGATACCATTGGGGCGCTTAAACTTATACGGAGCGGAGCCAATGTAAATGAGGTGGATGCCAATGGCAGTACGCCATTAATGACAGCCTGCCGGTGGGCCGATTTGGCCATGGTAAAATTGTTGCTGGCTAACGGCGCTAATGCCAACCAGCCGCGCACTGCCAAAGGCCGCACGCCTTTAATGGTGGCCTGCGCTTATTATAGCGGCATTTTAATTACCAAAGCGTTGGTTGAGAAAGGGGCCGATGTAAATGCTGTTGCCAACGATGGAACCACCGCTTTAATGCTGGCGGCTAAAAATGCCAAGCTGGACGTGGTAGAGTATTTATTGAGCCATGGTGCCGAACCTTCGCACAAGGACGCTGCGGGTTCAACGGCGCTTGACCAGGCTAAACTTGCCGACGTAAGCGACTATTTGAAGCAAAGCGTTAAAGATTGCCAGTTAAATAAGGATGCCGTTATTGCCCGCCTTACACCAATTACGCATTAAGCCGGTAGCGCAACAATGCTGTAAACTATATGCACATGCAACCCGAAAAAGCCGAATAATTATTTATTGGCAGTTATACTAACATCTTTTTACCAAGTAGGAAATATATTAGTGCCGGATTCAATTAACCCATGAACCGCCCGGGCCTATGCCAATATTTTATAAGGCTGTTATAATTTTTGCCATATCGTTGATGTGTACGCTGCTTTACATTATGTGGGCTATCTAAACTAACAGTCCCTTAACGGTGTCCAGCAATTCCTGCCCATCGAACGGTTTGCGGATGTATGCATTGGCGCCTAAATCAAGGCCGCGCTGCATCTCGCTTTTTTGGGCGCTGGCGGTGGCAAACATAAACGGGATTTTGGCAAGTTTCGGATTGCCCTTTATTTGCTGAATGGTTTCATACCCGTCGAGTTTAGGCATAAGTATATCGCAGATAATAAGGTCGGGCACGCGCTCAATCGCAAGGGCTACGCCATCCACGCCATTAATGGCGGTAATAACCTCGTATCCCGCCAGCTCAAGAATTTCCATCCCGTTCTCGCGGTTATAGGAGTTATCTTCAATATATAATATCAGGCTCATGGGGGGGGGTAATTGATTGGATTTAATAATGCAATAACACTATGGTAGTTACGGAAAACGAGATAAAATTGAAAGTATAGTGGAAAGTTAGGCCTTTTATTTAAAACAAAATGTTATCAAATTGTTATGAAAGTTTTGGCCTGGTTGATGAGACTGCGGACTTGCTACCAAGGTGTGTGGTGGGCGGGGACGCCAACCACGTGAAAATAGCGTTTTTATGCCACATATACACAGGGTGAGCATAAATACTGCCCACCGGTAGGTATTTTTGTAATAACTTAAATACCATGTTATGAGTGGAACAATTACTACTATAGAAAATAAGAGCGCGGCCGCGAGGCTGAGGAATAATTGCTTTGAGCAGAGCGAGGCGATTTTTGCCAGGGCTAAGGCTAAAGGCAGGCAGGTTACTATTGCCGAAACGCGCAAGATTAGGGAACTGGCAAAGGCCTTAAAAGATTTAACTACCATACTTACACCGGAGGAGCAGCAAGATACTTTGTATGTGATAAGGCCGAGGTTGACACCGAAGGAGGGGGAGTAGTGTGTTCATGTAAATACAGTTGTGGGGTTGTGGTGGTTGAGTGTGTTTTGGGTAGGAAAGATTTGGCGGGATTTGCTAAGAGTTGCCGGGATTTGGGGTTTTGAAGGTGTTTTTGAGTGGAAAATTTGCCGGGATTTGCCGGTAATTTTCAAAAAAATGACCTCTTGTAATTTGGTTATGAGAGGAGAGAGCCGAAAATTTTCTGAGATTTTCAGAGATTTTCCGGCAAATTTTTAAAATGGATTTTTAAAATGATTGATGAAACTGAAGATGGAGAAGGGTTTAAGGAGTTTAATGATAGAAACGAAACCTGGGAGAGTAACCATATTGCTATTGCTACGGCGATTGAAAAGATAAGCCGTGAACTGGAGCGTTACCCGAAGAAGACGGAGATTGCCGCAGCTACCGGTTTAAGCGTTCGCACAGTTTATAACCATATGCTGGCGTTTAATGCCAGTGGAAGAACGATGGATGAGTTGTGCCAGTTAAAGTTTATGACCGGTAATGCTTTGAATAAGATTATGGAGCTTGCACTGGATGGTGATTTGAAGGCGTGCCGGTTGATGCTTGAGATTGTGGGGGTGTTGGGGAAACCGAAGAAGGGTGGAGCGCAGGAGTAGTATTTCGGGTTAGGGATGGAAGCGGAAAGCCCGCAGCGCTGCTTTGAGCGCGAGGACTTGCAGCGCACAGCCCGGCCCCTTGCGAAGCATGGGGAACCCAATAGTAATTAACGTTCATTGAAATAAAAACGCGTGCGCATCACGTTACATAAACCCGCCAAAGCCGCCACCCGATGATTGCCAAAACTGCCAGTCGGAATCGTGGCGGGTTATGGTGCGGCGCTGGGCGCTGGGCGAAAAATCGGTGGTGTAATTGCCGGGGTTATATTGTATGCCGTAAATACCGGCGCTGTTTATTAGGGTAAACTCGGGGGCAAATTTATCGTCAACATCCTTGCCATCCTTTTTAAGCTCGAGCATCCAAAATGACCTTACGCCGGTTTTTTCGCGCATGGCGTTTACTTCGGCGTCGTCGTTAAGCACGTCCATAATGTCGTTTACATAAATGTGCTCAGTACCTTTGGCTTTCATTACTTTAACCAGCGAGTCGGATTTTTGGTTGAGCAATTTTGCAAAGGTGGTGTACTCATCGTGATGCATGGCAAAGGCAATATGGAAAGCAGCCGAATTGCGCAACCCGATAGTTTTAAAATATAGCGACATGGCCAGCAGCGCTACAGCAACAACGCCAAGCCGCCAGCCCCAGGTTACGTTCTTTTTAAACATTACCATAACCAGGCATACCAGGTATAGCAGCACTAAAGCGCCCATAACGCCCAGTTGCAGGCCCTCGGTTGAGCGGCGGATAAAAAACAAATCGCAGATGCTCATGGCAATGATGGCACCAAATAGCAGGTACACTCTTTTCATAGCTTATTTATTTGGTTATAATATTACAATAATATTTTCAAAATTATTGCGTGGTATTGCGTAAAAATTACCAGTGCTGCCCCGCCTGCTACGGGCTTAGCCCAAGGGCAATTTAAAGCTTAACGGATGACGCTTGTTTGGCGGCGGGTTGATTATTGTCATGGTTTCGCTGTTAGATACATGCTCTCTTTGGGTTATATTATTTAATGCGAAATTATTTAAATAGTAAGCGGCTTGTTATCACCCAAACACTCATAAATAAATAAGTATGAAAAAAAGCAAAACCAGGTTTTTTGTGGCAACGCTGTTGCTGGTATTTACCTTCGGGCTATACAACTGCACCCGGCACGACCAGGCTTTAAATGTTGCAGCCCAAAACGGCACGGTGCTTACATCCATTAAAACCGCAACCGCACCGGCCTTTGTTGCCGGCGGTGCCAGCTGGAGTGGCGCTAATGCAGCTTTGTGGAAAAACGCACCGGTGCTTAACGTTACGGCCACCGTGCCCGATGTTGAAGGAACCAATAATGCCTTTAACGGTTTTATTGGCAACAGCACTGCGGTTACCATGCAGTCGATGTATGACGCCAATAACGTTTACTTTTTGATTTCGTGGAAGGCGGCACAGCCTAATATGGAAAGCTCGCCATGGTTTTTTGACCCGGTTGCCAAACAATGGCTACAAGCCGATGCACAGCCTACCTATGATGTAAACGGCCAGTTAACCCAACGCGGTTTTGGTACCGATGGATTTATGATGTTGTTTAACATCAACAATTCGTGCGCCGATTTTACCACTCAATCGTGCTACGGCGCGTGCCACACCGGTGTACCAACCATGGTTGTTGACCCCGCTACCGGCCTTATAAGCAGCACCACTACCAACGTTATGCGCACCAATGGCCCCGGCGAAAAACTGGATTGCTGGATGGCCCGCATGTCGAACGTACCGCAAACGGGCCAGCTAATGGATTATTATGTTGACTATAACGGAGGCGTAACCACCGGTGATGGAATTGAAGCCGACCAAACTATATCCGACGGTGCAAACCCGCCCAACTATTCATCCAACCAAGCAACCAACGGCACCGGTGGCATGCCCAACATACAAACCTTAACCATAACCGGCACCAGCCAAACCGAGGATGTACCACTTTGGGTAAAACCGGCAGGTTCAACCTATACCAATGCAGCCCTGCTACCAAGCGATACCACCGGCGCGGCACTATTGGTTATAGCGGTTGATGCAAATGGTGTGCTAACCCTAAAAGGCGGCACCACCCTAAACCCTAACACCAACACCACTTACCAAAGCGTAGGCACCGGTATTGGCAATAACGACCAAACCAGTTGGATACCGGGCCAGATTGTAGCGCCCTTTACCGGTGGCGAAGGTGATGTAACCGCTAATGCATATTGGACCGGCAGCGGCTGGCAAATGATGCTTAAGCGCCCCTTAAAAACCGCCGATGTTTTAGAGCAGGACGTAGATTTTTCGAAGCTGGATAAAGTGCAGTTTGGTGTTGCGGTAATGTTTACTGCACCGGGTTCAATTAACGCAGCCGATAACCAGCATGCTGTGGCACCGGGGTTAACGTTAACATTCCAAAAGTAAGAGGCATAAAAAACGCCGGTTATTGATATAGCCGGCGTTTTTTTTAAAATTCCGGATTAGCTTATAATATCAACTTGCCGGTGCCGGTGTTATCACCAGCAACAAAATGCAATGACGGGGTGCATTAAAAAGGATGTTGGTGATAACACCAGCATCGGCGCACAGTGGTGGGCGAGGACGCCAACCACGTGGGGAATTAACGCCAACACATTAACCCCATCAGTAACTATCGCGGTGATAAACTATGAATTGAAATTATCCGCCTTTGACTTTAATGAACCGTACAAACAGCACCGCTTGATTGGCCATCGCTATTGCAAACCTGTTGAGCCTTGGCCTGCGAATAATAATACAGCTGAATGGTAAATGTAGACATACCATCTGAGCAGGTACAAGTATATTCCTTTTGACAAGAGGATAAAAAAGACATACATATTATGAATGAGATTGAGTATAGTAATTTTTTCATAACGTATGGTTTTAGTTATATGATAAGGGAAAGATAGGGAAAAATATATTAACGTGTAAATGTGTGAATGATGTAACACTTTGGGGGAATTATGTAATGCTTGGCGGTGTTAATGCCCACATCTTTATCACTGCTAAAATATAACCCACTATGGATAATGCAACTAAACCAATATTACTATTTACAATAGCCATTACTAAACCCAGCAAAAGCTGTTATTGGTGTGGCCAGCCCTTAAAGGAATGTGATACCTGCGGAGGAAACGGCTTTACTAATGATTCAACCTGTAAACTCTGCAACGGTAATGGAAGGCTTTGCCCCACGCATAACGGCGATTGGCCCGGTAACTAATTTATTTGCAGTCAAAACAGCTCTATTAAATGCAGTTGCGCCGGCTGCTCCTCCTTATATGTACAAAAAATATCTTCCTAACTAAAAAACATATTACCTGTTAAATACAATGAAACCAGTAGCGAAAACTTAAGCGGTATACCTGAACTTAAGGATTATGGTACATGAACAACAGTAAATTGAACGCGGCCTTAAACAACAAGAAAATACTAAGCTTTATGAAAACTGAAAATGAACTAAATGCAGATATTTTGAAAATTACGATGGACATAAAACAGGATTTTCCGGAGTTAGTGAAATACTTAAACGAAATGCCTGTTACCATTCCCAATGCCAACAGCGCCGAGATAAATACGAAGGCATTAGCCGACTACTACGATTCGTTAAATGTTTTAGTTAAGGATTATGCATTGAGCCACAAACACGAGGGGAAGTAAAATGGTATGGAGGATATGAAGAGCCTGGAGTTTCTTGCCTCTAACTCCAAAGAGATTATTGAGAAGCAGGTAGATTCGTACCGGCAGCAACACTCGTATGCCGGCACCATCATCGGTGTTACAGTTTTGTTTATACCTTTTTTTCTAAACAGCCTTGATGGCACCTTTCAGATAACACAATACATTTCGATTGTGCCCATAGTTCTTTTTATAGTGGCCATGCTATTACTGCTCAGCATATTCCGAACAAAACCTCTCGACCAGGCTTTCAGTGTATCTAAATACCGCGATTTTTTGAACAAAACATATAAAGATATACTGCTAAACGAAATTGAAGCAAATGTACGTTCTTACAATAAAAATATTTCGGTAACCGAAAAAGGAAACAAACGATATACCCTTGGCGTGAGCCTCATTACCATAGCGCTACTTATTTCAATAGTACTGCTTTTGTCAAACCAGTTTTTTAAACTAGAAAAAGCGCCTACAAAAGTACAGGTGGTAAATACAATTGAAACATTAGGACAAAACCATAAATAAAACAGCCATGATAAGAATACAAATTATTAACGCCCATTAAAGTTGGCGCAATGGAAGTTGAGAACCGGATTGTTATGGCACCTATGACCCGGTGCAGGGCAATAGGCAATATACCTAACAGCCTTATGGCAGAATATTACGGGCAACGGGCTGATGCAGGATTGATTATAACCGAGGGCACCTCACCATCGCCCAATGGTTTAGGCTATGCGCGCATACCGGGTATTTTTAATAAGGAGCAGGTTGAGGGTTGGAAAATAACAACCGAGAAAGTGCACATACATGGCGGAAAAATATTTGTGCAGCTAATGCATACCGGCCGCATAAGCCACCCGCTGAATATGCCTGAGGGTGCGCGGATAATAGCCCCTTCGGCCGTAAAGGCAGCCGGCCAAATGTGGACGGACCAAAAAATGTTGCAGGACTTTGTTGTACCCGAAGCCATGACACCGGAGGATATATTAAGCACCAAGGCAGAATATGTTGCTGCCGCTAAAAACGCGCGCGAGGCAGGATTTGATGGTGTAGAATTACACGGCGCCAATGGTTATTTGTTGGAGCAATTTCTATCGCCGGTAAGTAATATACGTACCGATAATTATGGAGGTAGCATTGAAAACCGTTGCCGCTTTGTTATTGAAGTTGCAAAAGCAGTTGCCGCCGAAATTGGTGAAGGAAGAACAGGTATCCGCCTATCGCCCTACGGTGTAGCCAGCGATATGCCCCCCTACCCCGAAATTGACGCCACGTACGATTACCTTTCAACACAACTTAATAGCCTTGGTATTGCGCATATACATCTTGTTGATCACTCGTCTATGGGGGCGCCGGTGGTGCCTTTGCAAATTAAGCAACTGATAAGGAAGAATTTTAAAAATACTATAGTGCAGTGTGGTGGCTATGATAAAGAGAAAGCCGAGCGTGATATTGATAGTGGTTTATGTAACCTGGTGGCTTTTGCGCGCCCGTTTATTTGCAATCCCGATTTGGTTGAAAGGTTTAAAATGAACTGGCCACTTTCCACGGCGCTTAAAATGGATTTGTTTTATACAGCCGATAAAAAGGGATATACCGATTATCCGATCTACGAAAGCGTACCGGCGTAAAGTAACATTAATTTATAGCCGGTTACAGCAATGGCCGGCAACTTGTGCAATTAGCCCGGAAACACACCGGCAATGTGTGAATGATATAACCAATAGCCCGAATTATATAACGGTAAGGCCCCATAGCTGCACCAGCTTTGTACTGTAATAATAATTCAGTCATTTTTAAAATTATACGGTATGAAAAAGGTAATATTTATATTAATAGCAGGTGCTTTTTTAAGCACATCATTAATTTCCTGCAGCAAAAAATGCGGGCATTGCGATCTTAATGGTTCATCGGGCCCTAATTATTGTTCGGCCGATAACCACGCGGTTTATGACGCAGCAGTATCATCATGCGGTACCGGCGGCGGAACCTGGGTTGATAAGTAAAACATGCGAATGTGTGAATGATGTAAATAATTGCAATAATAGTGTAACGCCAACGGGCGTTGCCTGCCCTACCTTTGTATCACAATACAAATTCAATCATTTAAAAAATTTACACAGTATGAAAAAGGTAATATTTATCTTAGTAGCAGGCGCTTTTTTAAGCACGTCATTAATGTCGTGCGCCAAAAAATGCGGCCATTGCAACACTAATGGCACATCGGGTCCTAATTATTGTTCAGCCGATAACAAAGTTGTTTATGATGCAGCTGTATCATCATGCGCTACCGGTGGTGGAACATGGGTGAATGAGTAACCAGGGAAATATAAATTTAGAATAGGTGTGGCCGAAGCGTTGTTGAACGTTAGGCCACACCTATTCTTTTGGGATATTATATCGCAGTTGGTAGCAGTAATTTTTAATGATTCTTTGTACCCTGTAAATTTGTATAAGTGCAACTTCTGGGGTCTATGCACCAATATGAGGTAAAATATACCGAATCATTAAATGGCTTTGGGAAAGTAAGATAGGCATAATAGGTGCTTCCCGTGTTATCAAACTCGTAATTCACGGAGTCCGTCCCTGAATAATAATAATAAGTAACTCCCCGATATACCAATGCATTTGTCCCACCACTTAGAATAGTATCATTCCGGTCAAAATGTTCTGTTGGTCCACCGGGAGGCGTTCTAGTTCCAATCACATGATAGGTGCCTACGAAAGTGTCAATGAAACTTAGCACCGGTGCGTTTGACTTTGAAGCAGGTTCCTTCTTGCAGCTATACATAAATAAAAGCATCAGAAAAAGCACCGGTAAATATATTCGGAAGTATTTGTTCATCTCCAGGTATTGGCAATATTGGTAACACACAATATACAAAAAATAATCATTTCTTTTATTTAGGTGTCTTGATGGTGGTAACACCAACATCGGCGACCTGGTTTTCGTAGTGACTTAGCACATTATCATTTGCGCGCCTAGTAATACTGCTGCCCAAAAAAGGATGGTGATGATGTTTTTCATAACGTTTGGTTTTTACTGTTTTTACAATGGTTGAATTGCTTTGTAAGAATGGATTAGAACCTGCCGTATAAAATGTTGGTGGTAACGGTAGGGGTTGCGGCTTTATCTTTTTCGTCGCTTAGCTTAACGCGGCTGGCTTTGCCGGTTTGTGCTTTGTGGGCGGCGTGTTTAAAGTAATCGCGCTTTACAAGTTGTGCCGATGTTGTTGCATTTGCGTTTAGAAGTGATACCGTTAGGATGATTGCTGTTACGATTGTTTTCATGGTGCTTTTTTGTTTTGATGATACAAAGGTGCACCGCCGGCAAAGCAATTACCAGCCACATGTAACAAACGGCGGGTTTGGTGTAATGAACGGGGTATTGGGGGGTGTTAATGTGTTAATGTGAGGTTCGCAGCATTTGAAGTGTGGTTGGCGCCGCGGACCACCTGTATTTGCCTCGTGCATTGGTTGGCCCGTTTCGGTTGGCGGGGACGCCAACCGAGAGAGAAGCTGCAGAGGTGGAGAAAAGTATTGGTGTGGCAAGTAGTTAGATAAAAAGATTGGTGCGGGAATAGGTTTTTGTGTCGTAAGGAATAATGCAAACGGCAGCTTCGCAACCCTCTAACTCCCCAAAGGGGAGAACCGCTGCGCAGTAATACTAACAGCCGACCACCTCGGCCTTTGGCCACTCCTCCTTAAAAAAAAGAGGGGATTTAATACAAACAGCAGGGCTACTTATGCCCACCCTGCCTATAAGTTGTGGCACCGGTGAGGGGTTTAGTAGGTATATTTGGTAGGAGTGTGAGTTTCGAGTTTTTGGTTTCTAGTTGGGGTTTGATGGTAGTATGGTGAAAAAGTAGACAAAGGGTCGACACTTTTCAATTTTGGGTTTTGAGTTTTAGATGTGTAAAACGGTGTTTTATGTTGTAATTAAACGGTATATGTATTGATATGGGTTAAGCCATTTATTTTGAGGTGGTTGTAAAAAACAGGAGTGAAAAAAGTGAACAAAAGTAGACCAAATTTATTGGGAGGGTGCGTTTGAAAAACTCCCCAAAACTCCCCAAAAGTTCCCAAATGAAATGGCGGTAAACAGCCTCCTCACCCTGCCCTCTCCCAAGGAGAGGGTTCAAAGTCCTTCTCGTTGGGAGAAGGATTTAGGATGAGGAGGCTGTTTCGGGTTAGGGATAGAAGCGGAAAGCCCGCAGCGCTGCTTTGAGCGCGAGGACTTGTAGCGGATAGCCCGCCCCATGCCCCCGATAGCTATCGGGAGCATGGGGAACCCCATCATTGTGCAAGTCGGGTTAAAATGCAGAGGGCGTAACTTATGCCAACTTAAACCTTTGGTTAAGTTATTGGTATTGGCGAAAAGGATGCGTTTCTTTTTATAATATTACAGTAAATAGCCCGCCATGATTAAAAATATACTTGTTATAGTAAGCACCATACTTTACTTTGGCAGTTTTGCACAGTCGCACGTGTTACCGGTTAGGCCCGGTGTTGACCCCGCACTGGCCCCTTTTTACCACGGTGTAGCCTCGGGCGACCCGCTGGCTGACAGGGTGATAATATGGACGCGCGTAACAACGCCCGCAGCTTCGGCCAGTGTTGATTGGCAAATGGCTACTGATACCGCTTTTGGCAATGTGGTAAATTCGGGAACGGTCACTACCGACAGCTCGGTAGATTATACGGTGAAGGTTGATGTTACAGGTTTGCAGGCCAATAGCTGGTATTACTACCGGTTTAAATCGGGCGGGGCTACTTCGTTAACCGGTAGAACAAGAACCATACCGGTGGGTAACGTTGATAGTTTACGCTTTGCGTTTTTCTCGTGTTCAAACTTTCAGGCCGGTTATTTTAATGGATACCGGGATATTGCCAAGCGTAATGATATTGACGCTGTGATACACCTGGGCGATTGGTATTACGAATATGCCGCCGGCGGTTATGGCTACATTAACGACACTAACCGTTTGCATGCTTATGTTAACGATGCTTACACTTACAACGATTATATATTGGCGCACTCGCAATATAAACTCGACCTGGACTTGCGCGCCATGTTGCAGGAGTATCCGCTGATAAGTATTTGGGACGACCATGAAACTGCCAATAACTCGTGGTACGGCGGGGCACAAAACCACAACCCCGCTACGCAAGGCGATTGGTTTGTGCGCAAGGCGGCCGCCTTTAAAGCGTATTTTGAATGGATGCCTATTCGACCGCTGGCACCGGGAAACGACAGCATCGTTCACCGGTCGGCTAATTGGGGAAATTTGTTGAACATGATTATGCTTGATACCCGTTATGAGCACCGCGACTCGTCGCTGGGTAGCAACATTCCGTTAACCGACCCATTAATGAGCGATACCAACAGGCAAATGTTAGGGCCTAATCAATTAAGCTGGTTAAAAACGCAGCTAAACGATACCGGCACCCAATGGAAAATAATGGGTAACCAGGTAATGATTGCGCCTTTGCTAATTGGCACTTCGGTTGCCAACGGCGACCAGTGGGATGGCTACCCGGCCGAAAGAAAAAGAGTTTTTAACCACATTATACAGCACAACGTTAAAGACGTGGTTTTTATTACCGGCGATATACATTCATCGTGGGCCAGCGACCTGCCATACGCAGATTCGGTAGCCGGTTACGTGCCTGCCACCGGTGCAGGTTCGGTTGCGGTTGAATTTGTTGGTTCGAGTATTACGTCGCCGGGTGCACCGGGCATTAGCCCTACCCTGATTGAAAGTGTTGACCCCTGGTATAAATATATTGACCTTACATTGCACGGCTACGCACTGTTAGACGTAAATAAACAGCGCACCCAATGCGATTGGATACACATGAGCACGCTTACCAGCCGCACCTACACCGCCAGCGACGATGCACAATGGATGACCATGGATGGCACCCGCCATATTGTGCAAGCACCGGCTGTATTGGGCCCGCGCACCGGTAACCCGCCGTTATTACCGAACGACAATACCACTACCGCTGTAAGCAACATTGAAAACAATATGATAGTAATTACCTGCTATCCTAACCCTACAACCAGCGATGTGGCTATTCAATATTATTTATCGCAACCGGCTAAGGTTAGGTTAACCATTAGCAATTTGCTGGGCCAGGTGGTTTATACCCAAAGTAATGAAAACCCAAGCGGAGTTTGCAGCGCTACCCTAAGCATGCATGACTTTGCCGCAGGCACATACCTTGTAAGCCT
>CAIOTH010000116.1 GCA_903861145.1 uncultured Bacteroidota bacterium
CCGAGGTTGGTTCTTTTCAGGGTTTCTTCAATTGCCGTAACTCTATGTGTGTTTCCTTTAACCTCAACCACTGTAAGGCAAACACCATTGTGCGATACACTCTGGTCAATCCTTAGCTCGTGCGATATAGGAGAAGTGATTGTCAAATCAAGGTTACCCGAGTTTTTATTTAGCTCTGTAACCGTCCCGGTATTTTCAATAATTCCTGTAAACATTTTTTAAATTATTACTCCGTAAACTCTCCTGTATTCTCGGCTGTTAAACTCCGCGCCTCCATGCGCAATAGTTTTATTTGCCTCGTATAACGTGTATAAACCCGCCGCCTTTTTTAGCGCCGCTTAAAGGCTTTTTAACTAGGCCGTTAATATGTTGTTCGTAGTAGTAACCTGCATATAAATAAACGCCGTCACTAACATCATGCCCGCTCTTATCCTTACCATCCCAATGTATGTTCGGGTCAGTAGTTTCAAACACCAGTTCACCCCACCGGTTGTAAATCTTCATCTCTATTTTCGGCACAAACCTGTATCCCGGGAACGGAGTAAAGTAATCATTGTGTCCATCTCCATCAGGTGTAAAGGTGTTTGGCAATACATAATAAGGGCAATTATCAATGCACACAATATTGCTAAGCTTACTTTCAATACCTGCCTTATCTACGGCAGTAACGGCATAACAACCCGATACATTCTCGCTTAATATATGGTTAAACGTGGTATCTGTAATTGATGTGGTGCTATCCAGCAAAGCAAAATTAGACGAGTCGCTGGCGTTATAATAAATATGATAATGCACGGTCGTCATGGAACATGAATCCTGCAAAATAGACCACAGCAAATGGTTTACATATTGTGTGGTATTCCACGGCTGATCGGTATACAAATTGCAATCATTACTTACTGTTAATATGGGGGGACAGGGAGGCACTGTATCCACCGGTGCAGTACATATCCGCTCCGACCGGTTAAACAACGGATGCGGAAAATTACCCGATTTGTATTCCCCGTAACCCTTCACATAATAGCAATAAGTAGTATCGTTTATAAGCCCGGTATCGCCGTAAGCCAGCGAGTACGAATTGCCAATCGAATCCCAATTATTAGTTACATGGTTCTGTCTGTAAATAGTAAAGCTGTCATTGCTCCATGGCACATTATAATTCCAATGCAGGTAAAGTGCTTGGTCGCTGGTTTGTATGGTCAGGTAAATCGATGATGCAGATGGGGTTGCTCCTACCGTGTCAGCATAAGAGGTCGCACCTACATTGTTCGGTGTTGCATAAAAGTAAACCTTATAACTCCACGGTCCGGTTACCGTATTAATGCCCGCGTCAGTATAAATATTATCCGTATCAGGAATCGCCGAATACGAGGTGAAAGTGCTGGAATGAATCAATACCGGGTTAGCATAATTAAAGCCCTGTCCGCGGTACAAATCAAATCTATATGGCGGATGATCCTGTATAGTATCAAGATTTACACCACCGGCCAGCGGCCTGGCCCAGCGGGTATAAATTTGTCCGTTTACTGCATCAGTGCTAACTACATCGGCATTCAAAATAACAGGTACATCAACCGGCGCGTTAATGCACACTTCGTTAGATGGAACACTTTCCTGGTTGTCGTATTGCAGCGTTACAATGCCACTTGGCGGCAGTTTATAAAACTCGGCCAAAACCCGGTAACTATATGTTTGCCCCGGCGCAACGGCATTATCAGTATAGGTATATGCTAAAATATTGCTGGTAGTTATTTTTACATAACCGGTACCTGCAAGTCCGGTTTCGCAATACGATGGCACAAACGGGTCACATCCAACCTTTCGCCACACCGAAAATCCGCGGAAGTTAGGCGAAGATGCACAGCTATATGGGTTTTGCCAATTCAGCACAATGCTTTGGTGGTTGACAATTGCAGTTAAATTTAAAACCGGCGGTGGTATAACCGTTATCTGCCAGGTTTCTATATCCTGGTTGTGATACGGCGCAGGGCCTCCATCCGGCCCGGTTGCCCTGAAATTATCTTCTGCCTTAAAATAAACCATGTAAGGCTGCAATTGAATGTCATCGCAAACCGTATTCCAGCTAAAAGTTTGGCATAGTTTCGGGCGGCCTTTAATTGAATCAAACACCGCCGGTGAAACAGGCACCTGGAATGGCAAACCAACAGCACTAAGCGTTAAGGTATCGGTAAGGTCCGGGTCGGTAGCACACACTCTGCCAATTAGCGGGTCTCCTGCACGTACGCAAGTATCGTTCGGTATTTGAAGCTTGGGTACCGAATCTCTTAAGTTCAAAACAATGATTTGAAAATCTCTTAAAATACTTCCCAGGCACACCCCATGCCGGTACTTATGAATTAGTACGCCCACATTATAAAAGCCTTCGGCACAGGGGTCTGCCCAAACAAAGTTTCCGTTATGTACATCAATAGTACAAGTGTTACGTATTACGCAGTTAGGCGAAACAGTATTACAATAAGCATCTGGGAAAATGTAGGCGGGCACTAAATGATTCTGATCTGCTTTGCACGGCACCAGGTGATAGTCAAGACTGTCGCCATCCGGGTCTACCGCTTCCGGGTTGGTCCGAAAAGTATCGCACAGAAACGCATATTGTACTGCCGGATTTACAAGAACAGGAGAGGAAAACCCGCCAATGTTTTCAAAATTGCCCGGGAAAAATATCGTATCCTCAACATAAAAAGTGACATTTACTGATTGACTCATGTTGGCAATTCCACCAAGACGGTTTTCATCAAAAAATTTAATAACGAAAAACCCCGGAGACCCATTGGCTTGCGGTGGCGGTGGGCCTGCATAGGTGTGGGGTGCCCCTTGGTAAATATTCTTCTTTACATCCGTCAATACCACAACTCCGCAGGGCGAAGCGCCAACACAGCTGCCATCACTGCTACCATTAATGCGCGGTATAAGCGCGGTAGTTCCATCTCCCCAGTCAACAACCACCGAATCTCTATCGGCCAAATTACTGGGGGAGCTTATTTTGGTATAGGTAATTACCTGCACCTGGTAGGTAAGATTACCAACCAGCTGATAAAGGATTTCACCCGCACGATAGTGCGTAGCCATTACCTGTTGGCAACAAACGCAAAACACAAAAAGCAATAATGGCCTAAATAAATTCTTCATTCAATAAGTAAAACAGATTATGCAAATACGGTAGTCTAAAATATTAAATATCCAATGGCTTTTATCAAAATAAGCTCATGTTATTATAAGCACTAACAATACTTAGCAAATATATACCCTAAGCAGGTATTTAAATGTTAAGATCATCAACGGCAATTATAACTATCTATTGTAACTATCATAAAACAAAAAGCCGGGTATTAATACCCGGCTTTTTGTTTTATGACTATGTAAATGCGCCTATTCTTCTACAATAGTAGCCTTCAAAAATTCACGGTTCATGCGGGCTATATTGGTTAGTTTAATTTCTTTAGGGCATTCGGCTTCACAAGCGCCAATGTTGGTGCAATTTCCAAAGCCTTCCTTGTCCATTTGGTCAATCATACCTAAAGCGCGAAGAGTGCGTTCAGGCCCACCTTGAGGTAACAGAGCTAATTGAGAAATCTTTGCCGATACAAATAACATAGCCGCCGAATTAGGACATGCCGCTACACAAGCGCCACAACCTATACAAGCCGCTGCATCCATAGCTTTTTCTGCAGATGCTTTCTCCACTGCAATATTATTAGCGTCTTGTGCCTGGCCGGTATTAACCGATACAAAACCCCCTCGGGCAATAATCCTGTCAAATGCCGAGCGGTCAACGGTAAGGTCCTTTATAGCAGGAAAAGCTTTTGCTCTCCAGGGCTCAACATAAATGGTATCACCATCTCTAAAAGTGCGCATATAAAGCTGGCAGGTAGTTGCAGCATGATGTGGCCCGTGGGCCCGGCCATTAATATACATCGAGCACATACCACAAATTCCTTCGCGGCAATCATGGTCAAATGCAATCGGGTCTTCACCCTTGCGTATCAGGTCATCATTCAAAACATCTATCATTTCCAAAAAGCTCATGTCGGCATTAATGTTGTCTATAGTATAGTCAACCAACTTACCGGCCACCTTATCGCTTTTTTGCCTCCAAACTTTCAAATAAAATTTCATATTTCGTATTTTAAGAAATCCCTTTTATAGAACGCTGATTTATTATGATTTTTATGATCGGTTATGATTTCAATTTCAATAAATTACTCAACAGCTGTTTTATTGTCTTTAAATTCATTTGAAAACGCTTTCTTTTTGAATTGAGGTTTTTTGCCAAAATTCAAGACTAGTCCAATTTCAATATCCGTTGCCCTTAAATAATTAATAAGCTGCGCTTCGTTTTCGCTGGCGATGCCTTCCGCGGTTTTTAGCTCAAGTATTACTTTATTTTCTACAAGAATATCTGCAAAATACACTCCTATCTCAACGCTATCGTAATAAACTCTTATAGGTTGTTGGGCAATTGCACTTAATCCTACTTTTCTTAACTCAATCAACATTGCATTTTCATAAACCTTCTCCAAAAATCCGTATCCCAAAGTATTATAGACATTGTAAAAGGCCTTAATAATTTGCTCGGTAATTTCAGAGTGCTTATAGTTTTCCTCCGACATTTATGATTTTTTTCCTTTGTTTTTTACTATAGCTTTTAAATCATAAAACAACCATAATGATCATAATAAATCAGCGTTCCATTTGTATTTACTTATACGATCGCACTGCTAATTTTATATTCTCGTATTTCAACTCTTCCTTGTGTAAAACCGGGTCAGCTTCTACTCCCTTAAATTCCCAGGCAGCAACGTACGCATAGTTTTCGTCGTCTCGTTTTGCTTCACCGCCTTCTTGAGATTCTACTCTGAAGTGGCCACCGCAACTTTCATTTCTGTTAAGCGCGTCAATCACCATCAACTCGCCCAACTCAATAAAATCGGCTACGCGGCCGGCCTTATCAAATTCAGGATTGAATTCATTGAGCTCACCTGGAACTCTAACATCGCTCCAAAACTCATTACGAAGTTCCTGAATCATCTTTCTTGCCTTGGTCAATCCTTCGGCAGTGCGGGCCATACCGCAGTATTCCCACATAATTTTTCCAAGCTGCTTATGGAAATCGTCAACTGTTCTTTTGCCTTTAATTGACATTAAATTTTCTGACCTTTCTTTGGCTGAATTCGCAGCTTCTACAAATGCCGGATGGTCAGTTGGTATTGGCTTCACAAAAATCTCATCGGCCAAATAATTACCGATTGTATAAGGCAATACAAAGTATCCATCAGCCAAACCCTGCATTAGTGCCGAAGCACCTAAACGGTTGGCACCGTGGTCACTAAAATTTGCTTCACCTAAGCAGTAAAGGCCTTTAACCGTAGTCATTAATTCATAGTCAACCCAAAGCCCGCCCATGGTATAATGCACCGCCGGGTATATTTTCATTGGGGTCTTCAATGGGTCCTCATTCGTAATGTTTTGATACATCGGGAACAACTCGCCATACCGGGCTTTCACCACATCAATACCCAAACGATTAATGGCATCGCTAAAATCAAGAAACACACCAAAGCCGGATGGAACTATACCTCTACCTTCATCGCAAACCTCTTTTGCTGCACGCGATGCAATATCGCGCGGACATAAGTTACCAAACGAAGGGTACTTTCTTTCCAGGTAGTAATCTCTATCCGCCTCTTTAATGTCTTCCGCTTTCTTGGTTCCTTTTCTTATTGCTTCCGAATCTTCTTTTGTTTTAGGCACCCAAACACGTCCGTCATTTCTTAACGACTCCGACATCAAAGTCAGTTTACTTTGATAATCGCCGGTAACCGGTATGCAGGTTGGGTGAATTTGCGTATAACAAGGATTACCGAAGTAGGCGCCTTGCTTATGAGCTTTCCATGCTGCGGTTACATTGCTCCCCATTGCGTTGGTTGAAAGGAAGAACACGTTACCATAACCACCGGTGCAAAGCAACACGGCATGGCCAAAGTGTTTCTCTAACTCTCCTGTTATCAAATTGCGGGCAATTATCCCTCTTGCTTTCCCTTCAATGGTTACCAATTCAACCATTTCGTGGCGCGAGTGCATTGTAACATTGCCCAAGCCGATTTGTCTTTCAAGAGCACCGTAAGCGCCCAACAATAATTGTTGGCCGGTTTGTCCGCGCGCGTAGAAAGTTCTTGAAACCTGCGTTCCTCCAAACGAACGGTTATCTAATAAACCGCCGTACTCACGTGCGAAAGGAACTCCCTGAGCTGTACACTGGTCAATGATATTACGGCTCACATCAGCTAAACGATAAACGTTGGCCTCGCGTGCGCGGAAATCACCCCCCTTAATAGTATCGTAAAACAAACGGTAAACCGAGTCGCCGTCGTTTTTATAGTTCTTCGCAGCATTTATTCCTCCCTGGGCAGCTATTGAGTGCGCACGGCGCGGGGAATCCTGGAAGCAAAAAGCCTTTACCTTATAACCCTGCTCTGCCAGGGTAGCAGCTGCCGATGCACCGGCAAGTCCGGTACCAACCACTATAATTTCAAGTTTACGTTTGTTGGCCGGGTTTACCAGCTTGGCATGTTCCTTATAGTGTTGCCACTTTTCCTGTAGCTGCCCTTCCGGAATTTTTGAATTTAGTTCAGACATGTTGCTTAATTACTACTATGTGATTTGAAATAATTCCTTCTCCTGTTAATTATCTAACCCATCCTAACAAAATACTAACCGGCATTAAAGCAAAAACGATTGGCACTATTATCGAAAACGCTATACCCAAAACGGCAATAGCTTCATTGTACTTAACATGGTTTAATCCTAATGTTTGGAAAGCACTTTTGAACCCATGTAATAAATGCCAGAAGAGCGAAAAACATCCGGCCACATATATTACTACTATTATAGGGCTTTGAAATACTGCCTGCATAACGGCAAATAGGTTTTCCTGTCCTTCGGCATCAACGCCAAATTGCTCAATGCCTGTAATGCGGGTTTTTACCCAAAAGTTGGCCAGGTGTAAAACCAGGAACAACAAAATAAGAGTACCTAAAATAGCCATACTGCGTGAATACCAACTGCTGTTAGTCCCTTCATCATTATAAGCATATTTAACGGGGCGGGCTTCGCGGTTAAGTTTGTAAAGCCAAAGGCCGTCAACAACATGCAAAATTAAACCCAAAAACAGCCCAATTTCCATGGTGCGCACAATAAGGTTGCTACCCATAAAATGCGCATATTTATTAAAAGTAACCCCGCCATCATTAAACCATATCATGGCATTAATAGAAGCGTGAACAATTAGAAAGCTGATAAGAAACAGGCCGGTTAGCCCCATCAAAAACTTTTTTCCTATCGAACTTGTAAACAGTGCTGACTTAGCCATAATGATTTTAACCTTAGAACGTTAAACAATGTGTTTCAACCTTTTGCTGAAACGTGGGATTTTTTAAAGCGCATCAAAATTAGAGCGGGAAGTGTAAAATGAAAGTTTTTGGGCTTTTATTTTTAAACAATTGCAAAACACCCGTTTTAAGGCTAACAAGTTGATTTCAAAGTTTTTGGGGTTTGTTTATGGAAATATCTGCTTCCCGCGTCTATATATAAATTATACTTATTTAAGCGACCCATCGTTTTTATAACAACACCTCCAATTTTATATATGATTTGAAATAGTACCTATTATTTCACCAAAACCAATCAATTATGAAATCAACCTTAAAGGCTATAATAGCCATGGCATTGGTATTATTTCTTTTTACCAGGTGCAGCCAAATGAACAAAGAAAAAAGAGCAACGCAGGAAAAAAAGGAAACTGCCGTTGAAATACCTACGGCTCGATCTCAACAGGACCCAACTCTCCCTTTTTATGGGTCTTCCCCTTCACCTTCCTTAACCTCTTCGGCTGCTGTTGAAAATAATAGAGATTCTACTCACTCGTTTATTTGCACCGCCGATATTAAATGCAAGGTAACCAACGTGCCTAATACTACTTATGCTATTGAAGATATTACACGGCAATTAGGGGGCTATATAAGTTACACCAACCTCACCAGTACGGTCGATGCAAATACAACTATAGCAGTAAGTGCCGATTCATCGCTGCAAACCAATTATTACACTGTGCAAAATTCAATGATAATAAGGGTGCCCAATACTAATTTGGATAGCGCTCTTAAAGCTATAACCCCGCTAGTGGCCCATCTCGATTTTAGAGTAATTAAGGCAAACGATGCTGCGCTACAAATGCTGGCCAATAAACTTAAGCAACAACGCATAGCCAGGCACGAAGACCGGTTGATACATGCTATTGACGAACATGGGAAAAAATTAAGCGAAACCGCCAATGCAGAAGATGGCTTACTCGACCGGCAGGAACAATCCGATAACGCCAAAATTGATAACCTCTCACTTAACGACCAGGTAAAATTCAGCACTATCAATTTGGCCTTATACCAGCCACAAGCCGTTGAACGCACCCTGATTTATAACGAAAAAAGTATCAAGCCCTACGAACCTGGATTGCTATTGCAGCTTAAAGAGGCAGCGCAATTTGGCTTAAGCTTGTTTGAAGAACTGCTCGTTATTTTTGTAAAACTTTGGCCTTTAACTATTGGTGGCATTTTAATTTTCGTTGGCTACCGCCGGTTGAAGCTAAAAGTGGCTTGATATTAATTCAAGCTTGGCTGGTTTTAATGTCCCATAGCATAATCATGCAAATACAAATACGGCTCGTTCAGGCGGCCTTCGCTGGCTATGGTAGCTTTATATAATACCTTACTACCGGGCTTTTTAAGCTCGGGTAAAATACGGCTCATAAAAATGTTGCCAAAGTCTTCCGAAGCATCGCGCGGAAGCTCGTTGGGCAAATTATCAATAGCCATAACATCAACCGAACCTGTTGAAAAAGCATCTATTATTTGCCTGGTTTGGGGCTCGTATCCGTAATATGGATTTGAAATGTCAGAGGGTTTCAGGGTTGAAGGTACCGAAGCATGTGGGGCAATATCGCAACTGATGTCGGATATAATACCAATCCTGAAATCCTTTTCCTTCATCTGCTCGGTGGTAAAGAAAACCGGTATGCGGGCATCCCAATAAATGCCGTTTATCATTACATCCGCCGATTTACAAAAGGGATAAAAATTGCTTTGATATTCCTCGGGTTGGGCATGATAATCATCGGCATTAAACTTTTCAAAGCCTTCGCGATAATACATGTCACCGCTGCTTAACTGGGTATAAACTACTTCATCAAATTCGTTATAGCAAAAATTATAACCGCTTACTTTTTTAATACCCAATAGGTCAAGTAAAAACGCAGCCCCCTTCGATACTCTTCCTGTGCCAGTCAGCACGATTTTAAGCTTAGGCAGTTTTACCTTGGCAAACTCGCGCTGCGCTTCAGCAAAATTGTGGCACTCGCTCATTTGCTTAATATGGAATGCCCCGGTTTTTAAGCCAATCATTCTTATAGCATGGTACGCCCCTACTATACCGGCCCACCTTCCAAACGCTATCAGGCGTTTGTATTTGTCATCAGTCAGCGTTTCCCAATCTATCAGGCGTATCTTTTTTTCAAGCACGGCATGTAGCAAAGGCTGGTTGGCCGGTTGTTTTTTAATAGTATGCGAAAAAATAAAGTAAGTCTTCTCGGGTATCAGCAATTGGGGTTTAATCTCTTTCACCCCCAATAAAATGTCGCAATCTTCCAGGTCCTCCTTTAACTCAACTCCCTGGTAACGGTATTCATCATCGCTATAGCACCGGTGCTTCGAAGATTGTACATACACTTCAAAATCCGGGTTCTCTTCCTTCAAAATAGCACATTGCGAAGGGGTTAAAGGCACCCTGTTATCCTGCGGCTCACGCGTTTCATCTAAAATTCCAATTTTCATTAGCGGCAAATGTAAAAAAATACGCTTCTACCCAATAAGTCAGTGTTTTTATAGAGCAAAACACGGCCTGCCATTATGCCATTAAATCGGTTTTGGCAGGTAAATTGAGTATCTTTGTCGTGTTCTTTGAAAATATCATAAGGGGCTGACCGGAATTGACGGGAAGCATTGATGGTAAACCGGCATGTCGTAGGTGTGTAATACTACGTTAATCCATTACATACAGAATTTCAAACGGCGAGAATACTCTTGCTATGGCTGCTTAATCTAAGAGATTAACCACCATTTGCTCCGCGCTTAAGGCATCATACACAGCGTGCAAGCAATCATAACCTTGATGCTGGCTGTTGCAGAATAGTTCCCTGCAACAGTAAGGTATAAAAGGACTTAAGGATTGAAGTGGTGGGTTACTTAACCTGCTTCTTTCCCGACAATTAATAAGTAACTACACATGTAGAAAGTTTATCGCCAACTTGTCCGGACGTGGGTTCGAATCCCACCAGCTCCACTTTTTCTTTTCATAAGTAATTGATATTTAACTACTTACTGAAAGGTGTAAAACAAATGTGTAAAACATCGTAAGGTGTTTTACACATTCATAAGTCCTAATTTCTTAATCTTTGATATTGTATTAATGTGTAGTTCGGTGAGTTTAGACACCTCTATTACTTTGTATCCTTTCTTCAAGTAATCAAGTGCCTTTTTGTTTTTCTCTTTTGATAGGAACTCCAATGTAGTTTCATTACTACCTGTCTTTCTACCCAGATATACACCCTTCATTTTAGCTATTCTAATACCCTCTATCTGTCTTTCCCGTATTTGGACACGTTCCATCTGTCCAACCACTCCCAGAATTGAGATAATGAGTTTTGAGATAGGGTTTTCTTTCCCGTTGTGGTCAAGTGTTGTTAATCCCTGTGAAATGAAGTTTATACCTATTTTCTTTTCGGTGAAGTAGTGTATCGTGTTTATTATATCTCGTAAATCCCTTCCCAGTCTGTCAATCGTCCATACTGAAAGCGATGTCAATATACCTTCATCAACAAGTTTCTTTACTTCTTTACCACCAGTCCTATCAAAGAAAGGTATAGCGCCGGAACATTTATCTTCTATCACTAACTTATACTCTTTCTCATTTACTTTCTGCCTGTCTGTTTTCTGATCCAGAGTTGAAACTCTACAATACAATACTTTCATTTTTCCTACAATTTTAGGTTGGGTGTTTTAATAGCCTAAAATTGTGGAGGAATACCCTGTTTTCGGAGGAAAACATAAAAAAAGGGCATACTAAATGCCCACATTTTAATCTCTACTCTAAAAAAGTGTAATTCTATTTAGAAACAGCTTTTCTATTCTAACTTTTTAAAAACAAAAGTAGTATTACTGCCAGGAATAGTGAGTATTAATTTGTTAGTAGTGTCATCAAATTTCACCTTCATGTTTGCATTCTCACCTACCAAATTGCTTTCATCTTGAATTGAAAGAACAAGGTCATTACCTGTAAATAAATGGAACACAAATGTTTTATTAGTGTTTTGATATTTCTCTAAATGACAAATAATTCCATCTAACGAGTGGTCATTGGGATTTTTATCAGGCAACATTGCAATCAACTTCCATGCACCAACAAACCTTTCATCAACATTGACCTCTTTTTTTTCTGTGGTGTTGCTTTCTTCAACATTACCATTTTTCTTTTCGGTGGTGGTGTTGCAGGAGGAAAAAACAATAACAACCATTATTAAGGATATAATGTTTCCGTTCATTTCTTCATTTATTTTATTATCAACCTCCAACAACATCTCAATTTAATTTGTTCAAAATAGTTAATGGAAACCCCTTTACTTTTTTTAAAACTTGTCCAAATGAAAGTAGTGATTTGTCAATCTCTCTTGGTTCCAATTCATATTCCTCTTTCAGTTCATTAAACCATGGAGAATATTCCTCTTTATAAATCCGATAAATCTCTTTGTATTTTTCACTAGGTAATTCCTTTATGTCCCCTGTTTGAAAGAAATTGAATGAACGATAAACGTGTTGGTCAAAAATGGGGTATTTATCGGGATTCATAATATGTAGAATGAAGATTGTCCAAATGGAAGAACTTTTATCTGGTTTAAACTTCTTCTCAAATTCAGTTAAATCGAAGTTATTTTTTAGGGTTTTCAAACTCTCTCTTTCACCAATAAAATAATCCACCAAAACACTTTTATTCTTGGCAATATTATCACCGGTTCCATTTTTCCATCTCATCAGTTCCAGTAATGAAATATCAGAGTCGAATCCTACTTTAATATTGTCATTATATTTTGGTTCAAGTTTGTAAGAATAAGTCCTCGACCATTTTTCTATAAACTCTTTTGGGTTGTAAGTCCCTTCTATTTTTATTGCAAACTCATAGTTTTTCATTATCATTTAGTTTATAAAAAGAGTTAGAAATTTACATCTCAGTTGAGCCAGCGGTAGGTTCTTCCGGATTGGATTTAGTTGGTTTAATAAAATATCCAATAGCTATTAAAATGCACCCCCCAATGGTGAGAAGCATTCCGAATTGAGTTTTTTGTTCAATTATTTGTTGAACAACCTGATCTAAGTATGAACTTGGTAGAGATTGAAGTTGGGATATATTGTAAAATTGGAAAAGCCCAGGGATTAATAATAATCCTCCTAAAATGTATAGTGCTGTTTTAGCTGCCATAAATGTTTATTTTATTTAGTGTTATTGCTAAATTATACACGGGATAAACTCAAACTATGCTTTCCTAACTAAATATCCTTCTACATCTACTGGCTTTCCATCTTTCTTTCCTTTCCTTACTATCTTATTACACGTGATAGCCTTTCTACCACCCTTGTTGAACTTACCATAGTAGTAATTGGGAACAAGTGTTTTTAAGGGCCACTCCGAAGTAGGTATAAATAAACTTTCACCTTTATCTAACCCGGCAATTTTTTCATAATAATAAATCTCTTTTTTCTTACCGCCTTTGTTTCTGTTTTTTAATAGTTCCGCTGTTTCTTCTTTACCGATGATGGTTGCCATAAGTGAGGTTTTTATAAGTGAATTAATTATTGATTACTTACAAAGCTAAAAACAACTAAGTAATAAACAACCCCAACTATTAATTTAATACACTAATATTTTGTAGTTGTAGCTTCTATCAGTGAAAAACCTATTCTCTTTACTTTGTTTAGTAATGTATTTAATAAACTCACCCTTATCATTTCTTGTAGTTGTATCCTGTATTAAAATATCTGCCTTAC
>CAIOTH010000117.1 GCA_903861145.1 uncultured Bacteroidota bacterium
ATAAAGGGCGTTGCCGCATACCGCGCAGTAGTATGTGCCTTTGGCGTGGTGATCCCAATACTTACCGGTATAGGCCCTTTCGGTGCCTTGCTCGCGGGCTATGTTATAAACGGCGGGGGGCAATATTTTTTTCCATTCGGCGTCGCTTACCTTAACTGCTTTTGTATCGATGTGTGAGTAGTATGGATTTTTTGAATGGTCGTAATCCACTCCGCCCTGCATCCATTGGCACGACATAAAGATTGCTAATAGTAAAATTGGGACGATGATTTTTAGGTAGTGCATAACTGCTGCGTTAAATGATTAAACAGATAAGTTGCTTATAGGTTTGGACGGATGAGGATGAGATGCCTTACAAAATTTGTCTGAACTATGATTCGTATGATTTATTTGATTGTTATGATTTAATTTTGACGATATATAAAGCTTAGCCATGATAAATGAGCAATACAAATATTCGGCCTTGACTTCTAAAATTATTGGATGCGCCATGACGGTTCATAAAGTATTGGGAAATGGGTTTCAGGAAGTTGTCTATCAAAGGGCTTTGGAAATAGAAATGAGATTGGCTGATATTGGGTTTCAAAGGGAATTTGAAATGCCTGTTTTTTACAGAGATGAACAAATTGCAACGAGGCGCGTTGATTTTTTAGTTGAAGGTGTAATCTCGGTAGAGTTAAAAGCTACTACAAAACTTGATGATGTGAATTTTGCGCAGGCTATAAATTATTTGGAGGCTTATAACCTCGAAATTGGATTGCTTATTAACTTTGGAGAAACAAGTTTGAATTTTAGACGATTGGCCAATAAAAAATATAAGCCTCATAAATGAATTTGAGATCTGAACAATGATACTATGATTATGTTCCACCGAATTCCTTAGTGGTGTAATTTTTGCAAAAAAGCCATCCTAATCACCATAATCATAGAAATCACAGGAATCACAGTTCAGACTAGTTTCACAATAAATTTGGCATTAAACCCCGAATCATGTAGGTTTGAATCTAAATTTAACGGAATGAATTTCCTTGATTTTGAAAAACCGATTGCCGATTTATATGCCCAGCTCGATTTATTAATTGAGAGCGGAGAGCGGGAGCATGTAACCACGCAAGAGAAAATGCGCCTGCTTGAGTTTGAAATAAAAGAGAAGCAAAAGGAGATTTACAGCAACCTTACCGTATGGCAACGCGTACAGGTATCAAGGCACCCGGACAGGCCATATAGCTTGTTTTATATCGAATACATATGCGAGCAGTTTATAGAACTTTTTGGCGACCGTAATTTTAAAGATGACAAGGCCATAGTGGGCGGCCTTGGCAATATTGATGGCAAAACATACATGATTATCGGCCATCAAAAAGGCAGCAATACCAAAATGCGTCAATACCGCAATTTTGGTATGCCCAACCCCGAAGGTTACCGAAAAGCTTTACGATTAATGAAGCTGGCCGAAAAATTCAACAAGCCTATTATTACTTTAATTGATACCCCGGGGGCTTTTCCGGGTGAGGAAGCTGAGCAGCGGGGGCAGGGCGAAGCCATAGCCCGCAACCTGATGGAAATGGCGGCACTAAAGGTGCCCGTGCTTTGCATTGTAATAGGTGAGGGTGCCAGCGGTGGTGCTTTGGGTATAGGCGTTGGTGATAGAATGTTGATGTTGGAAAATACCTGGTACTCGGTTATTTCGCCTGAGTCGTGCTCATCGATTTTATGGCGCAGTTGGGATTTTAAAGAGAAGGCTGCTGAGGCTTTGAAACCAACGGCACACGACTTACTGAAGTTTGGCATTATTGACGGTATAGTAAAAGAACCTATTGGCGGTGCTCATGCTAACCCCGAGGAGATGGCCAAGCATTTAAAGAAAACCATCATTAAAAATATTGCTGAGTTAGAAATGCATAGCGCCCATGGAAGAATAAGCCAGCGCATTGATAAATACTCGCGCATTGGTGTTTACGAAACGATTGATGAAAAAGAGAGTTAATTGTTTTCACGAATTTTTAATGTTCGATTTGGTTTTGAAACTTGTATTTACGTTAACACTTGAACGCGTTAACTCATGAACACACTAAGAAAGGAATGAAATATTGGGATAACATTAGAAATTACTTCTACAAACAAAACCTGGAGGGCCGCCTTAAAAGCCTGAATGTAAAGCACGACATTGTTAACTTAAATGATGCCAAAACCATTGGCATTGTGTACGATAGCACCAACCCGGAAAACGATACTGTTATTGCAAACTTTGCCCGGCAGTTACACGGACAAAATAAGCAGGTTGAAATATTAGGTTTTGTAAACGATAAAAAGATTGACACCAAACCCGGCGTTACTATTTTTAATAAAAAGAACTTAAGCTGGACCCTTGCACCGGAAGATGAGCGGGTAAACCAGTTTGCCGAAAAGCATTTTGATTTATTACTGGGCTGTTTTATAGGCGAAAACCTGCCACTTGAATTTATTACCCGTATTTCGAAAGCGAGGTGGAGAGTTGGTGCTTATGTTGAAAAGAAAACCGACTGTTTTGATATGATGGTGAATGTGGGAGAGAAGAGTGATATATCATACCTGATACAGCAAACAACTCATTTTTTAAACCAGATTAAATATGATTCAAAGTAAATTAAGGGGTACCGGTGTAGCCCTTGTAACCCCCTTTACTAAAAGTGGCGATGTTGATTATACCGGGCTTGAAAGATTGATTAACCATTGCGTTAATGGGGGAGTGGAGTATTTGGTATCGTTAGGTACTACCGGCGAATCGGTTACACTTTCGGGTGAAGAAAAATTGGATGTGCTGGAGTTTACAATTGAGAAGGCGGCCAAGCGCGTACCGATTGTTGCAGGCTTTGGAGGCAATAGCACCCATTATGTTATTAAGCACGAAATTGAGAAGTTCCATTTTAAAGGAGTTGATGCGGTACTTTCGGTATCGCCGGCATACAACAAACCAACACAGGAGGGTATATACCAGCATTATAAAGCCGTGGCTGAAGCCTCGCCGGTGCCTGTGATTTTGTATAACGTTCCGGGAAGGACTTCGAGCAATATGAAGGCTGAAACGACACTGCGAATAGCCAGTGAGGTAAAAAATGTAATTGGCATTAAAGAAGCCAGCGGCGACTTTAACCAATGCATGCAGATAGTAAAAAACAAGCACAAGGATTTTTTGGTGATATCGGGAGATGACAACATTACCCTGGGCCTGATGGCTTATGGTTTAGATGGGGTTATATCGGTAGTGGGCCAGGCTTTTCCCAACACCTTTTCGGATATGGTAAGGCACTGCCTGCAAGGGGATTTTGTGGGTGCGCGCAAACTTCATTACGATCTAAATGACATTACTGATATGCTTTTTGCCGAAGGTAACCCCGCAGGCGTAAAAGCGGCCCTTGAAATATTGGGCGTTTGCGAAAAGCACGTTCGCTTGCCACTGGTAGGCATCTCGGCTGAGCTTAGAAATAAGCTGAATGCGGCTATTGAAAAGCTTTAGTTTTTAGTAAAATGCAGTGAGCCACAAAGAATATAATCCTTTGTGGCTCACTGCATTTGTAGTAATGGCGCTTAGGGCTAAAAAAATAAATATCCTACAAGGAGTAACCTTCTTTTCACAAGCCCGTTAAAGATACATACCATAGTGCTTAAGTTTTGAAAGAGTCGGGGGTCAGGGCCCGGCTCTTTCGTTTTTTATGGTAGTCTCATCTTCAATTTATCCGCGGCGAGTGTTGCGGTAAATAGGTTTCCTGCCCATTCGCGTAGCCATACTTGCTTTAACTTTTTGATTTTCCTGGTGTATAGCTACTTCTTCATTATGATGGAATTGGTTCTCGGCCAGGTGTCCATCGGGATGTATTACTATCGCATTTTTATCATGCGAAGGAATAAAATGCTGGTCTACCCCATGAGATATAACCTGTTCGACAGGCTTAACTACATTTTTAACCTTGCTTTTGGTTTTAATTTTTGCTTTTACCACTGGTGCCGCTTTTGACACTTGTGCCTTTACGGGTGGTGCAGCTTTTGGCGCCTTTGCTTTTACAGCGGGGGCACGTTTCACGCTTTTGCTTTTGGCAACAGGTGTCTTAGCCTTTGCTTTTACGACTGGTGCGCGTTTTACACTTTTGCCTTTGGCAACGGGTGTTTTAGTTTTAGCCTTTGCCTTTACCGGAGTTGCTTGCTTGGTTATTTTTTTAACAGGCGCTTTCGATTTGCTTTTTATTGGAGCCTTTGCTTTGCTGGCTTTTGATTTGCTTTTAACAGGCACTTTTGCTTTGGTGGCTTTACCTTTTGTTTTTGCCGGCGCTTTGCTTTTAGCTTTAGCTTTTACGGGGCTTTTCGTTTTCTTTTTAGCCGGGCTTTTAATTTTCTTCTTAATCATACCTTTTGTTTTAACTACGAATGAAAAATATTGTGCTACACACAAGTTAATGAAATAAACATGCCAATTGTGTTATACTTTAATAATAACACAACAATGTATGAATAGGTTGCAACAGGTTTTTTAGAATGGCTTTATGCGCTTATTCAAAATGCATTTCCAATTTCAACCTCTCAATCACATTAAAAATAATGGGGCAAATGGAGTAGTTATCAAAAGTACGTCGGGAACGTGAGATGAAATCGGGTTTATGTAAATGCGGAAATGATGAGCACGTTTCGGGCCGGTGCTGATAGATGATGCATTTGTTGTCTTTTAAAAAGCAGCAAGGCAGGTGTTTGAGCGACAGGCCATACTCATCGGTTTCAGTATAATTGGTAATCACCTCTTCAATGGGTAGTTGGGTACCATCGGTAAGGTGCTTTAAATCTTCTTTGGTTAAATAAGGGCTTAGGTTTCGGCAGCAATTACCGCAGGCGGTGCAGTTAATATGAGGTGCCACTTCAGCATTGAGCTTGTGCACCAGCAAATCAATTTTATGCACGTTGCGGTTTTTAAGGAAAGTGCGAAAACGTTGGTTTTCTTCTCGCCGCAAATTGCCGAGCTCTTTAATTCTATCAATATCAGTTTCCAGATGATAGGATGTCATGATAAGCCAAATTACAAAAAGCGAGGATCTAAAAGCTCCATCAGAAATTAACAGAAGTGGATATTCTGTTAAGCATCAATATCACCATAATAAAAGCGGGCATTTGCGTTTTATGCTTTATTAAGCTTATTAGGTTTCGTCAAACCGCGTAAAAATCTATATTTGCGAGCCTTTTTATGAAGCAGACCGAAGTTAATTACCCAAATACCATTTACAGCCAGCCTGCTATATATCGGTTGCTGTTAAATCAGTCGAAAGGCATATTGCGCGTTTTACCCGCAATAACCTGTGGCCTGCTTTTCGTTTTGCTGATGGGCGTAACGGGTTGCGATACACCTGAAAAGGCACTGAAAAGCACCGATATTAATTACAAAAAAGCCAAGGCTATTTCGTGGTACAACAAGAAGGAATATTACAAGTGTATACCTTTATTTGAAGAGTTAATTGGCTTGATGAAAGGCCGCCAAAGCACCGAAGACCTGTATTATATGTACGCCACTGCCAATTACAAGCAAGGCGATTTTATGATTTCGGCCTATCACTTTAAAAACTTTTACGACCTATACCCCAATAGCGATAAGGCTGAGGAATGCTTGTTTATGTATGCCAAAAGCTACCAGCGTCTTTCGCCAAAACCCGATTTGGACCAAACATACACCACTAAAGCACTTGATGCTTACCAGCTTTTTTTGAATGCTTATCCCAACGGTAAGTACATTGCCGAGGTTAACCAGGCAGTAAGTGATATGCGGAAGAAACTGGAGAAGAAGGCGCTTAACACGGCTGAGCTTTATTACAATACCCGGAATTTTAAGGCCGCTGCCACCAGCTACGCCAATATTCTTAAAACATTTCCGGATATCGGCGAAGGGGAATTTGTAACCTCGATGGTTATTAAGTCGAATTTTGAATATGCCAAAAACTCAATTCCATCAAAAAAGGTTGACCGTTTTGAGCATGTTATAAAAAGCTATGGCAATTTTAGAGACAAATTTGGAGCCAGCAAATATCTAACGGAAGCCCAAAAATTCGAACATGAGGCTCATTACCTGGCCCCATTAAGCGCCTTTGAATGGGCCGAAGTTTGTGCTTTGGATGAGCGTGAGAATAACTTTAATATCTTCTTTAGGGAGGCGAAGGATAACTTACCCAGCATTAGCGAAAAGAACCGCAATGAAGAGATTACGCAAATGATTGAAAAGGGCTACTTTTTGATAGTAAAAGCGCACTTTCAGGCAAGTGAGGAGAAAAAGACCATTCAGAAGGTGCCGGATTTTGAGAAAACTGTGAAAACTTATTATAACTTTGTGGATAAATTTCCGAAGAGCCGCTATTACAAAGAGGCTGAGAAAATGTTTAATATTTCAACCGAACTACTTAATAAATATAAAAGCGATGGACAAAGTAAAAAAAATTAAGATGACGCAAATTAACCCACTGATTGAGACGCAAAATCTTGAAGAAATGGCGCGTGAATCAGGTAACGTATACGAGGCTATTTATACCATAGCCAGAAGAGCTAACCAAATAAGCAAAGAGATTAAGGAAGAATTGCATTCGAAACTTGAAGATTTTGCATCGCACACTGATAATTTGGAAGAAATTCATGAAAACCGCGAGCAAATCGAAATCTCGAAGTTTTATGAAAAACTGCCTCACCCTACCATTCTGGCTACTAAAGAATTCCAGAACCATGAGTTAACTACCCGCGTTATTGACGAAAACCCGGCAGTTTAAAACCTGCTGTTATGAGCAATTTAAAGGGGAAAAAGATAGTTTTAGGTGTTTGTGGTTCAATTGCGGCCTATAAATCTGCTGTTTTAACCCGATTACTTGTAAAAATTGGAGCCGAAGTGAAAGTTATAATGACTGCTTCGGCTTCTGAATTTATTACCCCGCTTACTTTAGCTACGTTAAGCAAAAACACTGTTTTTACTGATTTTACCACTTCAGACGGAAGTAATTGGAACAACCATGTTGAGCTAGGCCTTTGGGCCGATGCCATGGTTATAGCCCCAACCTCGGCTAATACCCTGGCCAAAATGGCTACCGGCAATTGCGATAACATGTTGCTGGCCACTTATTTATCGGCAAAATGCCCTGTATTTTTTGCCCCGGCTATGGATTTGGATATGTGGAAACACAAGGCAGTAAAGCGCAATATTGATTACCTGCACAGTTATGGCAACATCCTGATACCGGTTGAGCATGGCGAACTTGCCAGCGGCCTGGTAGGCGATGGACGTATGGCAGAACCTGAGCACATTGTTGACCATTTGGAAGAATACTTTCAATAGCAAGACAACCGTCCCTTCCTTACCCTAAAGGCAAAATCAATGCCGGACAAACACCTCTTTAAATTCAAGCAAGACTTATGAAAGTTTTGATAACAGCCGGCCCAACGCACGAACCTATAGACCCTGTTAGATTTGTAGGTAACCGCTCATCGGGAAAAATGGGTATTGCCATTGCTGAGGAGTTTGCCGCCAGGGGCTTTGATGTTACCCTTATTAAGGGCCCAACACACCTGAGTGCCACCAACCCTAAAATTGTACAAATTGAGGTTGAAACTGCCGCGCAGATGTATGCAACCTGCGCGCAATATTTTACGTTTAATGATGTTATAGTGTTTGCGGCGGCAGTGGCAGATTATACCCCCAAAAATCCCAGTGCCATTAAGATTAAAAAAAGGGAAGAAGAGTTTTCGATTGAAATGGTTAAAACCGCGGATATTGCGGGCGAGTTGGGTAAACTAAAACGGCCTGGGCAGGTTTTGGTTGGTTTTGCATTGGAAACAGACCATGAAATGGCCCATGCCCAGGAGAAACTGAACAAAAAGAACCTTGATTTTATAGTGCTGAACTCGGTTAACGATAAAGGAGCTGGTTTTCAATACGACACAAATAAGGTTACGATTATTGATAATAGCGGAAATGTCACTAAATTTGATTTGAAGCCAAAAACGGAAGTGGCCCGAGACATTGCAGATTATGTTTTTAAAATTATTGAAACGAAAAAGTAAAATGAAGTTTATTCAAAAGGCCGTGTTTTATCGTTTCGCTTTAATTGTTGTTATGTTGGGTTTTTCGGTTGCAGGTGTTGAAGCACAGGAACTGAAATGCCAGCTGACGGTGAATGCCCAGAAGATTACGGGTGTTGACCCATCGGTATTTACAAACATGCAAAGCACGCTGAACGAGATTATGAATACCAAGGCGTGGACGAACGATGTTTTTTCGCCAGAAGAGAGGATTGAGTGCAGTATATTTATTCAAATAACATCCTCGCCGGCGCAAGATGTTTACACCGGTACTGTAACTATTCAATCATCTCGTCCGGTGTTTAACAGCACCTATAGTTCGCCAATGCTTAACTTTTTAGATAAGGATTTTGAGATAACTTTTGTGCAGAACCAGGCCGTTGAATTTAGCCCTACAACGTTTAACTCTAACCTTTCATCTATTCTAAGCTATTATGCTTACATGATTATTGGCCTTGATTACGAAAGCTTTTCGAAGGCCGGTGGTACCAAGTATTTTAACCTGGCTGAGCAGATTATGAATGCCGTGCCTACCAATGGTGGAGACGCCAAGGGTTGGAGGCCTTTTGATGGAACACGCAACCGTTACTGGTTAATAAATAACATACAGGCCAGCAAGTACGAGCAGTTTCGTAAAGCTTTATGGGATTACCACTTTGCCGGTATGGATAACTTTTACGATAAACCATCGCTTGCCCGTGCCAACATTATTAACGCACTTGATAAGCTTGAGTCCATATCAAAAGATAACCCCAACGGTATTTTACTCGCTGTTTTCTTCCAGGCTAAGAGTGATGAGTTGGTAGGTATCTTCTCAGGCGCTGACCCTTCGGAAAAAACAAAGGCGGTTAACTACCTGCGTGCAATGGACCCTACCAATGCCACCAAGTACGATAAGTTGTCGAAGAACTAAGGAAAATACTTTTTGCCACAAAGACACCAAGGCACAAAGTTTTTTGAACCAAAGTTGCATTTCTTATAACGTAAATTTCTTTGTGCCCCAGTGGCAAATTATTTAAGCGGTTTTCTTACCATTACAAAGTCATTCATAAAGTAGCCCCCACCGATGTCAAAATCGGCAACCAGTTCGATGCTGAACCCCATTTTGAAATAGAAATTGATGGCTTTATAATTTTGCCTGTTAACCTGTAGTTTGATAGGTTTTGTGGCATCAATTTGCGCTAATACATAATCAAAAAACTGCTGGCCAATTCCACCCCGATGCTTTAAAACATCGATGTAAAATTTGTGCAGGTAGTAGTAGCCATCTTTTAATTCGATAGAGGCATAAGCCACCGGTTCGTTATCCAAATATGCAAGGTAGAATTTTTCGTCGCCCTGCATTTGTTGCTTGATTGCTGCTGCCGAATACCGGTTATTGAGCATAAAATCAATCTGCTCTGTGGTTATTATACCCGGGTAATGCTCGTGCCAAATTTTGTGGGCTAGTTGGGCAATGAGGTGAACATCGTTAGGGCTTGCGGGTTTGAATGTGAGATTCATAAGGTTTCAAAGATAGAAAATGTGAGGGCTGTATATTCTTCAAATACAGAGGCGCAAAACATTGCGTCTCTACAATTCGTTATCCGCACCCTGCGGAAAACTACGCAAATAGGTTGCGTAGCGAATGCTTATTTTTGGTGTATGGAAACTTCAATTGTCAAATACGGGATTACTCATGACTCAATTTTAAAAGTAGAATTCGTGAATGCTTAAACACTAATGGCGGAGTGTTTAAGCATTTGCCGCCTCGCAGAGCCTCCTCGCAATGACGAGAAGGGCTAAAGGGCGAAATATTTTTTAAAAATTGCCTTAAAAAAGACGATAAAATCGTTTTGATTGCCATTCAACCATATGATAATCAACACAATGAAAAAAGTATACACTTTGCAAAACCGACCGAAATTGATGATTTTTTGATTGGGAGTATATTGTTAGTCAGTATTTTATATATTACGATTTACGGAAAAGTATACAAAAGTATACAGAGTTTTTAAAACAGGATTAGAACCCGGAGAAACCCTATTTTAGTGCGATGCTTCACAGGCTTAAAATAAAGAACTACGCAATTATTGAGCAATTGGAAATTGCCTTTAACGACCGTATGAATATAATTACGGGCGAAACCGGTGCCGGCAAATCAATTTTGCTGGGTGCCTTATCGCTGATATTAGGTGAGCGTGCCGATACCAAAGTGCTTTACGATAAGGATGAAAAGTGCGTAGTTGAGGCCGATTTTGAAATTGAGAATAAAGACCTGAAAGGCTTTTTTGAAACCCATGAACTGGATTTTGAAACCCACACTATTGTTAGAAGAGAGATTAACCAGTCGGGTAAATCACGGGCTTTTGTAAACGATACACCGGTTACACTTACCATTTTGAAAGAGTTGGGCGAGCGCCTGATGAACCTGCACAATCAACACGAAACGCTTGACCTGATTAAAGCGGGCTTTCAGCTACAGGTAATTGATGCGCTTGCGCGCAATAAAACTTTGCTGGCCGATTACAGGCTGAAGTTCCAGGTATATAAAAAAGGAACCGCCAAACTGCATGATTTGGCGGAGTTGGCTAAAAGCTCATCGGCCGAAATGGATTACCTGCAATTTCAATTAAAAGAACTGGCAGAAGCTAAGCTTGAGGCAGGTGAGCAGGATGTGTTAGAGAAGGAGCAAGGCAGCCTTGCCAATGTGGAGGAAATTAAAAAGGCTGTTCAGGCTGCTGCACAAATACTTTTGAATGCCGAAGTGTCGGTGCTTGACCAATTAACCGAAGTTCAAAGCAATTTGAAACCAATCAAGAGTTTTAATAAAGAGATTTTAAGCGTGAGTGAACGGCTACAAAGTGCTTACGAAGAAATAAAAGACATAGCCAACGAGCTGGAGAGTGTGCAGGATAGCACCTCGCTTGACCCTGAAAAGCTGGAAGCCATCAATGCGCGCTTAACTGTTATTTACAGACTGCAGAAAAAGCATAATGCTTTGAACCTGGATGAGCTTTTGAAAATTCAGGATGAGTTGGAAACCAAAATTTCGTCGGTTGAAATCAATTCCAATGAAATTGAAATACTGAAGAGGGAATTGGATAAACAGTTTAAAGTGCTATGCGATATTGCCGGACAATTACATGCTGCGCGCGAAAAAGTGTTGCGCGATTTTCAGACCCACGTGGTGGTATTATTGGCTAAAGTGGGTATGCCTAATGCTGTTTTTAAAGTAGATATTAAAAAGTTGGAGCCGCAGCAATTGAATGAAAATGGGTTTACCGATTTGCGGTTTTTGTTTTCGGCTAATAAGGGGTTTGCACCGCATGAAATAAAGGATGTAGCATCGGGGGGTGAATTATCAAGGCTAATGCTTTGTATTAAATCTTTAGTGGCAGATGCCGATGCCTTGCCTACTTTAATATTTGATGAAATCGATTCAGGTATTTCGGGCGAAGTAGCGTTGAAGGTGGGTGAGATTATGAAAAAACTTTCGCGCAACCACCAGCTTATTTGCATCACCCATTTACCGCAAATTGCCCGCACCGGCGATAGCCATTTATACATCTATAAAGAAATAAAGGATAACCGCACCCAAACGCGTTTAAAGGAATTAAAGGGGGAGGAGCGCATTATAGAAATTGCAAAAATGCTTAGCGGCAATAAGGTAAGCGAGGCCTCATTGGCCAATGCGCGCGAATTAATAGCCAGTTAGTCTAAATTTATATCTTGGCTCCCAATTCAAAAGTTTAAATACTTAATTCTTAATACTAATTATGAGCAACAACTTACTAAAAGGTAAACGCGGAATCATATTCGGGGCTTTGGATGAGAACTCTATTGCATGGAAAGTAGCCCTGAAGGCGCACGAGCAAGGCGCTAAATTTGTGCTGACTAACGCGCCGGTAGCTTTAAGAATGGGAGAGATTAATAAACTGGCCGAGCATTGCGGAACTATTGTAATACCGGCAGATGCTACATCAATTGAAGATCTTGAAAAGCTGGTTAACCAATCGGTAGAACATTTGGGTGGCAAGCTTGATTTTGTGCTGCACTCCATTGGCATGTCGCCTAATGTTAGAAAGGGAAAGACCTACACGGATATTAATTACGAATGGTTTCAAAAGACGCTTGATATTTCGGCGCTTTCGTTCCATAAGGTTTTGCAAACCTGTATGAAGTTAGATGCTATGAATGAATGGGGTTCAATGCTGGCGCTTACTTATATAGCTGCTCAGCGCGCATTCCCTGGATATGGAGATATGGCGAATGCCAAGGCTACGCTTGAGTCCATTGCCCGTTCATTTGGATATTACTATGGCATACAGAAAAAGGTAAGGGTTAATACTATCTCTCAATCGCCTACGGTTACTACCGCCGGTGCAGGTATTAAAGGCTTTGATTCGTTTTTTGGCTTTGCTGAAAAAATGAGTCCACTAGGCAATGCCCCGGCCGATAGTTGCGCCGATTACTGTATAACGTTGTTCAGCGATTTAACGCGCTATGTTACGCTTCAAAACCTATATCACGATGGAGGTTTCTCATCGGTGGGAGTTAGTGAAGCTGTGATGGGATTTTTAGGGGCCGGTGAAGAAAGCAAAGCCTAACAACAAAAAAGGCCACCGGTAAACCGATGGCCTTTTAATGCACGGGGTAGCAATATTTTAATTATCGCTGCACTACAATTTTCCCGGTGCCAATAAATTTTTCGCCGTTCAATAAACGGTAGGTATATGAACCATTGGCGAGATTGCGAAGGTTTATCCTGAATAGTATATCAGATATGTTTTTATTGTCATATACTAAATTACCCAAAATATCAAACACCTGAAATTCAGCATTATTTACCGCCGGCATTGAGGTTATTTTTACAAAAGCCTCATCGCTAATGGGGTTGGGGTATACCTTAACGTTTTCATCTACGTAGGTGTTTTCGTAAATACCGGTAGGGAACTCGCTTTTATAATACATCACAAAGGTGATGAACATTTCGTCGGTGGTATGCACGCCAAAGGTTACTGTGTTCGGAGTATTATTCATGAAGGTGGCCTCGTGTATCATACCTTTTCGCATATCAATTGGCATGATAGGTTGGATCTTACGATACGGAGGGTCGTTCCAGGTATATACGCCCTGATCGTAGGTATAAGATGGGTCGTAGTTGCCATTGTAGATGAGTGAGTCCTTTTGTCCGGCGGAGTTGCGGGTCCAAACATTATAACCGGTACCTAGTTTGTGCGTGTGCGCAAGAATGGAGATGACGTTCCAGTAAAATGCAGAGTCGGGACTAAACTGGTTAATCCGGAAAGTGGTATCCTGGCCATTGTTAGGTATAACCAGGTTTTGTACGTAAGGGTAATCGTAAATTACCATGGCAGTATTGATAGGTGTTGTTGAAGCCTGGTGAGGGGTGTAATACACGTTCAGGTAACCTTCAGCAGCAAGAATAGAGTCGGTGTAGTTAATCATATGGTAGGTGCATTGTAGTACGGTTGCACTATCCCAAACAATTGCTGTGCCCGTAGGGAAATCCATATCCATGTTTTTGGGATATTGTGCTACAACCGCAGCATCGTACCAAAGAGAGGCAACATCGCTAATACTATTCTCGGCAACCAGGCCTTTAGGATGTAATGTATCGCGGCCCGGGTAATACTTAAAAATGGCAAAGTGGTGGGCCTCGGGATTATCCTGCGAAATGAAGTGGCTGATATCGATACCCGTATTGTTTTTGATGTAAGTGTTATTGCCATATTGGATTTCGACACCCGAGTTGACAAACACGGGGCCCCAGTATAACTGTTGGCCGGTGCCCGGTGCCGGTGGTGCAAGCGGCGTTTGACGGGGGAAACCGCCCTGGCCGATGTAGAAGTTAACCAGTGTCATTGAGTCAACAAAGTGGCCGGTATCCTGTGCGCCGAATAAAATCCACTGGCGAACCATTTCGCGGTCAACCTGGCTCATCGTGGTTACCGAATCTGGCATGGCCATACCTTCACCGGTTAGCAGACTAAGGTTGGCATCAAGGCCATGGCTTAGCTTTGCAAATAAAAAGCTGTTGCGCGGGTTACCGGGGTCAACCTGAAGTTTACCATTGGCAGCAGCTGCGCTATTAACCGGTAGAGTACCAACCAGTGCACTGTAAACCTGCTGTGGTGTACCGGTTAGCACAAGGTTGTACGGGTTTGCCTGTGTATGGCAACTGCCGGTGCAATTGGTTTGTAAAATGTTGTAAACACTTTGGTAAGTGCTTTGGGCGTTTGCACTAATAACAATTGTTACTAATGCCATAAGAGCATAAAGTTGTTTCATTTTAACCAGTAAATTTTTTAATATGAAGAAATTAAATCGCCTTACACACGGGGAGTGCGCTCAAATATAAATGGTATAAAAACAAAAACGCCCCCAGCGAAAATTTCTTTTTTTGATTATATGAGCGAAAAATTCGTTAATGATTTGTGCGAATTTTTCGCATCGCTTCTCAGTGCCTGCTCAAAAGCAAAACAGCCCAACGCTTTGCTGCATTGGGCTGTTTTAATTTTAACTATATGGAATTTAGGATTCAGCGGCACCGGTATCCGCTGTTTTAGCAGCAGCCTGGTGGGTTATCTTTAATTCACTATCACCTTTTACAAATTCGAAAATAAATGCATCGCCTGCTTTGGCATTGGCCCTTAATATTTCTTCGGCCAGTGGGTCCTCAACGTATTTCTGTATGGCTCTGTGCAAAGGCCTTGCTCCAAACTGAGGGTCGTAACCTTTATCTGACAAGAACTCTTTTGCTTCTTCAGTAAGCTTAATTTCAAAGCCAAGGTCTTGCAACCTCTTGGTTACATCCTTCAAAGCAATATCAATGATTTTATGTAAGGAGTCTTTTTCAAGCGAGTTGAAGATGATTACATCGTCAATACGGTTTAAAAACTCAGGCGAGAAGGTTCTCTTCAAAGCCTTGGTAATTACATTCTTTGCAAAATCATCGCTCTGTTCAGATTTTGTTTGAGTAGTAAAACCAACGCCCTGTCCAAAGTCCTTCAAGTCGCGCGCACCTATGTTCGACGTCATGATGATAAGCGTATTCTTAAAATCAACTCTTCTTCCCAGGCTATCGGTCAAAATACCATCGTCAAATACCTGTAGCAGGATATTGAATACATCAGGGTGCGCTTTCTCAATTTCATCCAGCAATACTACCGAGAATGGTTTTCTTCTTACCTTCTCCGTTAGCTGGCCGCCTTCTTCATAGCCCACATATCCCGGAGGGGCGCCTACCAATCGGCTAATACTGAATTTCTCCATGTATTCGCTCATATCAATACGTATCAATGCATCATCGGAGTCGAATAAATATCGGGCGATGGATTTAGCCAATTCGGTTTTACCAACACCTGTAGGGCCTAAGAAAATGAATGTACCTATAGGTTTTTTCGGGTCTTTCAATCCTACCCTGTTACGCTGTATGGCCTTCGTCACTTTTTTAACCGCCTGCTCCTGGCCAACAACTGCCGCCGTAATTGCAGCACCCATGTTTACCAGCTTGTTGCTTTCGCTTTGCGCTACCTTGGTTACAGGAATACCTGTCATCATAGCCACCACTTCGGCAATGTCTTCCTCGCCTACAGGGTAACGTTTAACTCTTGATTCCTCGTCCCATTGGGATTTGGCTTTTTCCAACTCTTCA
>CAIOTH010000118.1 GCA_903861145.1 uncultured Bacteroidota bacterium
CCTATTGTTGACGAACCAGGCAAAGTATTCAATTACCAAAGCGGCAACACGCAATTACTTGGCATGTGCATTATGAAAGCCACCGGTAAATCAATGGCCGACCTGGCTTCTGAATGGCTATGGAAGCCATTACAGGCGCAACACGATGCTAAATGGCATACTGATGAAAAAGGAGCCGAGCTTTGCTATTGTTGTTTCAATACCGATGCGAGAGACTTCGCCCGTTTTGGAAAAATGATGCTTCACAAAGGCAACTGGAATGGAACACAAATTCTCGATTCTTCATTTGTTCAAATGGCAACCACCGGTGGGTTGGCCCCTTATTACGGCTATTCATTTTGGTTAGACGAATCGCATGGCACAAAAGTATTTGCACAGCGCGGTATTTTGGGTCAATACATTATTACCATACCCGCTTATAATTTAGTTATTGTGCGCCTTGGCCGTCACTGTCTTCCCAAACAAAACAACGCGCCCGAAGATTTTCACGTAATTATTGATGAGGTTCTTGGGATGGTAAAAGCTAAACAGCCGTATTAGCATTCCCATTTGCTCAAATTCTCTTACGTCACCTTCCCCCCAAAAAAAGGGTGCCCTAGTTCAAACCAAGGCACCCGTTGAAGTTAATTGCTTCTTGTGTTTACCTGTTTATCACAAATTTCTTTATAGCTCTTTTCGAACCTTGCCTTAATTCAATAAAGTAAACTCCGTCAGAGAAATTGCCGAGGTCTATCGTTGTTGAAGAGGTAATGTTTCTGGTGACTAACGCCTGCCCTAACACATCCTCCAATATTAAGGTTGTTTCTTTGTCAAGACTGTTTGCATCTACCGTTACTTCTGTTTTTGCAGGGTTTGGATAAATGGTAAACGATATGTCGCTACTTACGTTGGCAATACCCACGGTAGCATTAACAACGGCAGTTGCAGTTGCTTGGCAACCATTATGGTCGGTAATAGTAACGGTGTAAGTTCCTGCAGCAAGGCCGTTAATCGTATTGCCGTTAAGGCCGTTGCTCCACGCTACAACATAAGGAGCGCTGCCACCACCCACATTGTTTACACTCGCACTTCCGTCCGATTGGCCGTTAATTGCACCGGTGGTACTGGTTGTAACGGTAATCGCCGTTGGTTGCGAAATATTTGTTGTATTAGTAGTTGTGCAATTGTGCACATCTGTAATTGTAACGGTATAGCTACCCGCAGCAAGGCCTGTAAGGGTAGCGCTGGTAGCGTTGTTTGCCCATAAGTACGTATATGGACCTGTTCCACCAGCCGGCATAATTTGTATACTTCCATCACTGCTACCATAACATGAATCACTTTCGGTAGTAGCACTTGCGGTAACCGGAACCGGGTTGGTAATATTGAACGTTGCTGAAGAAGTACAGCTATTCGCATCGGTTAAAGTAACCGAGTATCCTCCGGCGGCAAGGCTACTAATACCTATGCTTGTTGAACTGTTTGACCAGACATAACCATAACCCGGCGTGCCACCGGTAGCACTAACGCTGGCAGAACCGTCATTCATACCAAAGCATGTTGGCTGCACTGCAGCTACGAATATGGTAATAGACGATGGCTGACTCACTATAGCCGAATCAATTGTTTGGCAACTATGGGCATCGGTAACAGTTACGTAGTAAGTGCCCGCAGTAAGCCCCGTAATGGATGTATTAGTGTTTCCGATGTTCCAGGCATATTGATAAGGAGATGTTCCGCTGGTTACGTTTACCGAAGCGCTTCCGTTGTTGGCATTAAAGCAGTTTACACTGGTTGCCGAAGTGGTTAAATTAAGCGCCGTGCCTGTAACAACTGCTACGGATGCCGTGCCTGAGCATCCACCATTATCAGTTGCAGTAACACGATATGTATTGGGACTAACTCCGCTAATTGCAGCAGTAGTTGCACCATTGCTCCATGAATAAGTGAAAGGAGCTGTACCCCCGTTAATAACCGCACTTGCCCCGCCGGTTGCCCCACCTGTACAGTTGGTTGAACTTGGTGTGGCGCTAACATTCAGCAGCCCTGTGCTTGTAATTGTTGTTGAAGCTGTGGCAGTGCATGCGTGGTTATCTGTCACCGTTATATGGTAAGTATTAGCCGCCAGGTTTGAAATAGTGGCTGTGGTCAAAGAGTTACTCCATGAGTAAGTATAATTTGCTGTTCCACCTGTTGCACTTGCTGTTGCACTTCCGTTAGGCGATCCGCAGCCGGTATTAACTTCTGTTACTGATACATTAATGGCCGTAGGCTGGGTAACAATATTGCTTGCTGTGCCTGAACACCCACCTGCATCTGAAACCGTAACGGTATAAGTGGCCGCTGCAACATTTGAAATTGTTGCCGTGGTTCCTCCGTTGCTCCAATGATAAGTAATGGTACCTGTGCCACCGTTTTCAGTAACGGTTGCACTACCGGTTGCTGAGCCATAGCAGGTAGCGCTAACCTCGCTGGTTCCTAATGCAAGGCTACCCGAGCTTATAATAGTAGTTGTTGCTGTACCGCTGCAGCTATGTGCATCAGTTACTGTCAGCCTATAAGTTGCAGCAGCTAAACCTGAAGGGTTAGATACTGTAGCTCCATTACTCCATGAATAAGTATAAGTTGATGTGCCTCCCGATGCTGATGCAATTGCACTGCCCGAACTTGAGCCGCACGATGCATTAGTTGGAGTTACTGAAATATTAAGCGCATTAGGCTGCGAAATAGTTTCGCTTGCAGTACCTGAACAACCACCAGCGTCATGAACAGTAACAGTGTATGTGCCAATAGCAACACCGGTTAGGGTAGCAGTGGTTTGTCCATTGCTCCAGCTATATGTGTACGCTGGAGTTCCGCCAGTTGGTGTTATGGTCGCTGAACCATTGTTTCCGCCAAAGCAAGCCACATTGGTTGGTGTTCCTGCGGTTGCGGTAATTCCGGTCGTAACTGTTGCAGTGACTGCCACCGGCTGCGAGTTGCAATCGTTCTCTTTCACTATCCAATCATAAAACCAGTAGTAGTAAGTAGGCACTGTGCCTGCATTGTTACCGGTTATACTTACTATACCATCGGCATCGGTGTAAGGATATACAGCGCCGGTATTGTTTCTATATAAAACAGCGGTACCGCTATAAGTAATAAGGTATCCGGTACCAATTGCAAGTGGAATGTTAACCGTTACACGTTGGCCACCGGCAACAACATTCACTGATGCAGAACCCACGGTGGTTCCACCCGAATTGGCTACTGTAACTGTAAGGCTACCCGCAGCCTGCGAATAAACGTATACGCTTTGCAATACGCCTGCTTTCATTACGTCAAAATTTAAGCCATAAGCTGTTGTAAGGTAACCGCCACTTCCAAGTACGGTATTGGTAGTTGGCCCTACGTGATAGCCGGGTGCAATAATGCTATCTGCCACATAGTAAGTAGTAGTATGGGTAAGCACTGGTGTTACATATGGGTTACTGGTTGATAGCTGCGTTCCGGTTGAATCGTACCACTTAACGGGATTAGGTGTTGTAGCCGAAAGCGAGAATGAACCCGAACCGCAATGCGAAGCGCCCACAACTGCCGGGCCTGCTGGCTTGCTAATAGTAATATAATTGGCTTGAGTTGCAGTATTGTTACCATAAGGGTTAGTAGCCTTTAAGCTTACTGTGTAAGTGCCGTTAAACAGGTAATTATGCGTCGGGTTTTGCAGTGTTGATGTACTTCCATCACCAAAAGTCCATAGCCACGAGGTTGGTGTATTTGTGGTCAAATCAGTAAACTGAATGGCGCCCGTGCAGCTTGTAGTAACATTAGCCGAAAAATTAGCAACCGGGGGAGTGGTAATAGGTGCCGATGCCCCTACGTGCGCAATTTGCGTGGCCCATAGGTTACCGCTGTTTGCCCATTCGCCGGCAGCCCAAAATGAATTATCATTAGGGTCAACAGCTACACTGGTGTAATCACCCCATCTAAAGTCGCCGCCAAAGCCACTGGGTGCAAAACTTGCAATACCTGCTTTATAATCGTACAGATTTTCCATGGTATTAATGGCATCTGCCGATGCATGGAAAGAATATACCGCACTGGCGTATTGCGATGTAGACGAGACCGAATAACCCAGTAAGGCATCTCCTGCGGCGTTGGCATAAATACAAGGATAATAATACCAGCTAGGTGTCGTTGCATCCGAAACACGGCCGAATTGTTGCAAGGTCAATGTTGCCGGATTAAGTTGCCACCAGTCTACTCCGCTATAAGTAGCAGTACCGGTTGCTGGTAACCAAACTGTATGCGCAAACCACATCGATCCATTAATAAATTCAGAAGAGTAAATACGGGTATCGTCATTATCTATCAGGTTAGTGCCCCCGCCTTTTTGAACAGCTTGTACCGAGTTTTCGTTCCAAGGGCTTGAATTACCCATTTGGCTTCCGGTGTTGTATGTAGGGGCGGTAAGCGTACCGGTAATGCTTCCAATTTGTACTAAACCGCTGGCTCCGTTCGCGTCCTGAACTAACCATTCTGTAAGTGTGGTTGTATCCATTGTTTGAACCGCGCTTAAACAAAAACTGTTAGCATCGCTGTAGTGGGTTATTGTTCCCTGTGTGCCGCTATATAAACTTGCACGGCTCATAATATATATTTCGGTAATAACGCCCGTGTTTTGAAACAGGTTAGCGGTTAAAACCACCCAATTCTGGTTATAACCCATTTCCGGAAAATCAAGTAGGGTAGAAGAGGCAATACCGTCATCAACGGTATATACATACCATGCTCCGGTAGGGTCGCTGCCTTTCGAAATAGCCAGGAATAGTCCGCCATGTCCGCCTGATGTATTTCCATCTATTACAACTAAAAATCTGGCGTGCACAGCATCATAAAGAATATGCGGGTCGAAATATCCATTTCCATTCGTCGCACTAAAAAACGTAGTAATGTCAACATTGCTCACCAATGCGCCGGTTGTTTTATTGTAAATACCGAAGGCCTGGTTGGTAGTTTCCATTACATAGTTAATACCAGCCGCAGCAGTAATATCGGGTGGAATTTCAGAGCCATCGCCCATTACCCCGTTAAAGGAAAGAAGTGGCGCAGGCGAATTGGCCGCCTTTTCATTGCCACCGGCACCCCTTGTGCCGCTACCTGAAGCTTTAGGGACCGGACAAATTTTGGCATTAGGGCTTACGCGTTGCGGTATAAATTTGTATCCGTTTTCACCAGCCTCATCTTCAACAAGACGCTTGGTAAAATCGGTTTTAGGATGGGCCAAATCCCAATTAGCGCGCTCGGTAAAATCTACAATTATCGGGGCTGGCAAAGTGGTAACATCCTTTACTACAGGCTGTCTTCTTTGCGGTCCAGTCTTCCGTGCTGGCCGGGTTTCTTTCTCATGTTCTCTAATCTGTTCTCTTTCTTCTGCGCTCAATTGGGCAAAAAGAGGGGCTGTTGTTAAAGTTGCAGCCGTAAATAAAAAAGCGGCCTGCAAACTGCGGTAAAAAATGCTCATGTTTTGGCTTATTTTGAACGATAAATTTACTAAAAAATTCGGGCGTTCCGTTGTTTTGGCTCTAGGCACACTAAACGGTCAATATCAATCAATAAGACAGGCTATCTGTTTAACATATTATCTACCACAAGTCTTTGCGGTATCCCTCATGAAGTTAGCCAAGTTGGTGTATATTCATTCGCAATTATGAACTCCGGAAAATGATAACCCTGTTATGATGAAATCTCTCTGCTTAATCTTTATTTTCTTTTGTTGCTCATTTTTTGCGGTGGCTCAAAACAACGTTGGTATAGGCACCCCGGCACCCGATGCTAGTTCATTACTTGAACTCAAGTCGACCAGCACAGGCTTTTTAGTGCCCCGGTTAACTAGTGCTCAGCGCACCTCCATTATAACACCTGCTAATGCATTATTAGTATTCGATGTTGACACCGGCTGTTTTTTCTACTACACCTCCGCTCAATGGATTTCATTATGTAAGCTTTCGGGACCAATAGGAGCAACCGGCCCATCGGGACTTTCGGGTTTGCAGGGCGCGACGGGCTTAGACGGTGCCACTGGCATAGCAGGATCTACAGGTATTAATGGAGTAACCGGCCCAAGCGGTAACGACGGTGCTACCGGCGCTATGGGTGGGGCAGGAACCAATGGTCTGCAAGGAGTAACGGGCCCAACCGGCCCATTGGGAGTCGCAGGAGGCGATTTAAGTGGTAACTATCCAAACCCAACCGTGGTAGCCTTGCAAGGCAATGCAGTAAGCAACACGGCACCGGTACTAAATAACATTTTGTTTTGGAATGGAACCTCATGGACCCCCGGCGATGGTAACGGGTTATTTTGGAAATTAACCGGCAATTCGGGCACTATACCAGGAACCAATTTTGCCGGAACTACCGATGCAACCGATTTTGTTTTTAAAACAAATAGTACCGAAGCCATGCGCATAAATGCAGCCGGCAAAGTAAGGATTGGAATTGCCAACTATGCCAATCAATGCGGCGGAACAAATGCAGCCGAAGATGGTAACGTTAAATTTGCAGTGGTTAGCGGCTTTTCCTCGTTTGGCGGGTACAATAACGATCCAGCCGTTAATGCAGCAGCCCCAACCACCACCTGGGTAGCCGGTGTAGGTGCCCTGGCCTTAGGAATGAACCGTAATTCGGGAACAAGTAATGTCGACTTTTGGAATAATACCGACCCCAACCAGGCGGCAGCTGCCGGTGCAACTAACAGGGGCTTTAATTTCCGCAATTTTCAAACTACGGGCGGCAACTGTCTCGAAAACCTGGTTATGACTTTGAGTGGCCAGGGCGACCTTACCTTAAACCGGTACTCAGGTACCGGCGGAACAGCAAATGCGTATGCATTCAATACAATCTCGGATGAACGGGTGAAACAACATATTCAAAAAATGGAAGGACCTATCCTGGAAAAAGTGATGAAACTTAATCCCGTAACTTACAATTACTCGGCGGTCAATTACGAACCATCGCAAAAGTTGGAGATTAAAACCGAGGCTTATCCTGAGCTGCAATCTGGTTTTTTAGCACAGGAAGTTTACAGGCTATTTCCGGAGGCAGTTCGCAAACCCAAGGACGAAACCAAAGATTTATGGGCTATAGATTACTCCAAACTAACGGTAGCACTTACCAAAGCCATGCAGGAACAACAGTTGATGATTTTAGATCAAAAAGCTGAAATTGAAAACCTAAAGGCTGAAATGGCAAAATTAAAACAGGGCAAGTAATAGCCATATGCTCTATGGAAATTTAAAATAAACGAAGAGGCGCCCGAAATTTTTGCTATCGTTTTCAATTCGGTGATATAAAGGTTTAATATGGGGCAGTTGAAGAAATCGCTCTACTTTTTTGCGCAATTGCCCGCTTCCTTTGCCGGGTATTATTTCTACTTCCCGAATTTTATTTTCTATCGCTTCTTCAAAGGCCTCCTCTAGTGCTTTATCAATAGCCTTGCTATTGTTATAAATGTCGTGCAGGTCAAGTTTAATGCGCCCCATAGCTGAGTTTTGAGGAGTTGAATAATTACTTTAACTCCTTATATTTTTTCAGCTCGTGCTTTTCAATAATCTGGTTTATTTCAGCAACGGGGTCTTTAAAGTTATACCGGTTACCCATATCATAAATTTTGCAGAACGGGTTTTTATCCAGTAGCATCGCGTATAACTCATCTGCGGTTGGTGTACTAGGTAGCTTGGCGTACTCTTCGTACGTCAGTTTTATGAAGGCGCTTTTGGGGCCAACACCGCGGTTATCAAGCCAATAACCTTTAACAAGTGCTATGGGGTACGCAAGTTTCCCCTCAAAGTAAACGTCCTTAATATCGGGATAGCTAACTACTTTGCTTTTATCATCCGATAAAGTAACCGGAACATATTTTGAGTAGTCTTTTTTGGTTTTGTAAATAACCACTTTTGCAGAGGCTACGGGTGCTGTACGGAAAGAGCTTATGCAAAAAGCGATGGTGGTAATTACCACCATCGCTGATATTGACGAAATACGCTTTTTTATCATTTCACAATAAATTTAGCATTGAATGAACCAGTTTCTGTTTTTAATTGAACCGTATACATACCTGTTGCGAATTCAGAAACATTAGTCGAAATTTTTTGTCCATTTAAGGTACCGTTGCTTTCGTGTACTAACTGCCCCAAAGCGTTAAAAATATTGAGTGTGTATACTCCTTCGTTTGCACCAGCCTCAATAGTTATTTGGTCGGTTGCCGGGTTGGGATATAACTTAATAGCGTTAGCGCTTACTTCATTAACAGGCAGAAACACAATACCGGGATTGACTACGTAAATCAAAATAGGGTTTTGATAAACCTGACCACCACAATAGTACCAACTGCTTGTGCCCGATGGGTTTTCTGCAATTGCTAAAATATACTGGCCTTCGGGCGCAGTAACATTATTAGTGGTAAAAGTAATTGGCGAATTATAATCATAGTTAACCGGTAAGCCTTGCGACTCTGTATACGTACCCAACTGCTCCACATAATTTCCCTCCAAATCAAGCAATACTGCTTCGTATTGGCCGGTATAAGTAGCGGTGCCATCGTTCAATAAATTTGCGCTTATTGTAGCGGCCGTTCCCTGCACCAGGGTAGCTGGCGAAGCCGTTATATTGGAATAGACCGCAATCTCATCCTGCGGTCCTTCAACATGCACAGTTATTGGGTTGGTGTAAGTACTTGCTCCAACAAGAGTCCAGGTATTCGCTCCCGTGGTTTGGTAAAATATACCTACGTAATAAAGTCCCGGCACTGTAACGGCCTGTGTGGTATCGGAGAATGTGAGCCCGCTTACATAATAAGAGCCAACAGGTAATGGTGTGCCATTGGTATTTAATATGTCGCCAATAACCCTGATAAAATTACCCAGCGAGTCAAACAAAACAGCTGCATATGCGCCGTTAAAGGCACTGGCGCTGTTGTTAATCACATTGGTAGTTACTGTGAAGGTGGTATAAAACGGAATTGGGTTTGGAGTAACAACAGTAGCTGCGTACAATTCAATACCTGTTGCCGTAACTGTTACATTTAACGGCTGTATACCAATAAGCATCGATTCGTTTTGATCAAAAGTTCCATTGGCATAAGGCGATGGGTCAAGGGCATCAACACCATAGTATCCGTTGTCAGTACCGTTCCAACCCCAGTTTACGTGAAAATTACCGGTTCCGTCCGAACCATCTAAAACAAATGTATGCCCACCATCGGGCCCCGAACCGGCATATTGCACAGGCCTGTTGTTATTCAGCTCGGTTTGTATCAAATTGGTCCAGTCCGCTTCATTGGCGTAATTGGCTTTAATTAAACCTTGTATGGTTGTGCCGTCATAACCAAAATAAGTAACATAAGCATCCTGGCAGCTTGGTGCATTACCCGTCATGTAGCTCAAACTCTCATTCGCCTGGTAAGTCATGTTAACTGCAACTCCGCAATCGTACATAATGGTTGCAACATCTGTATTATAAGTAGTTAAACTGTTTGGCATGCTGGCCCAGTTATAAGTAGTGTTACCAAAATTGGCGCTTAGGCTTCCATAGTTAGAAGTATAAGTGTTAGCTCCGGTTCCATGTGCAGGGTAACCCCAGTATTTCATTATTTGCGACATGGCCGTTGCTCCACAACCCGTTGGGCAATGCCCATCGTATCCGTTAGGGCTGGTTGCATCAGCAGGCACCATAGCATTGTAATATTGACCCTGGTCCCACGTTGTGGTTAGTAATGGCGCTACTGCACCACCTGCCCTTAACTGTTTGGTGTTATTGCTAATGTTGTTGTAATAATTATTCCATTGTTGGGTGCTGGTTTGTGTAGCCGGTATTTGGTTAACCTTGGCATAAGTAATTTGCTTTTTGTATTTACCAAACCAATCGGCAATTACCGGCGGAGCCTTTTCAATTACAAACTGCCCCTCGGTGTTGTATCCTAAAATTGGCCTTGTTAAATCATCTGCCGACACCATAACAAACCCATTGTTACCTTCAGCATTAAATACATAATAAATCGGTTCGCCGCCGGCCAATCCATTGGTTCCATCGGTATTGACACATTGGTAAGCCAGTGTAAACGTTGCACCGCGCCCCGTTGTTTGCTTATAAAAATTTTCCGCCACTTGCCTGGCGTAATTTACGTCAACACTTTTTGCAAAAATTGCCGCCGTTGAAAGCGAAAAAGCGATTAGGAGGAGTATAGTTTTTTTCATAGTCGTATATTTTAAATAAGAATCGGATTCAAGGTAAATAAAATATTTTTCACACAAAAATTTTAAGCCACTTGAAATCAAGCCATGACTTTAAGTGCCATATAAGGCACTTATTTGCACTTAATTAGAATATTTGGCAGGTCCGTTCGTCGTCTAAAAAAACATCCCATTATGGCCACCCCAGCAATTGATTGCCGCGAACCCGAAATTATGAAGCCACTTATTAAACTTGGCAAATGTGAAGGCGCCGGTGATTGCGCCGAAGTTTGTCCCTATGAGGTTTTTGAAATAAGAAAAGCCACTGAAGCCGAGCGGGCCGGTTTCAATTTGAAGGAACGCATTAAATCATTTGTGCACGGCCACAAAAAAGGATTTGTGGTTAAAGCAAATCAATGCCATGCCTGTGGCCTATGCGTTAAGGCCTGCCCGGAAAAAGCAATTAAACTAGTACGGTATTTAGAAAGTTAAGCCTGTGCAGCTTTTCTCAGCCTTTTATACTCGCTGAAAGAAACCATTTTTTGGCGTTGTGCATCCCATAAATTGGCGCGTACCGTTTTAAGGCTTTCCCAAAAGTTGATAACATTGGTATGCTTCTCAAAAACGGGGTTTTCGCGGTTGCAGATAGGCAGATTATAATTTGGAATAGCCGGTGACAAATGGTGAATGTGGTGAAAACCGATGTTACCGGTTAGCCATTGAAACACCAAAGGTAATTTATAATAGGTGCTTCCCTTAACGGCCGATACCACGTAATTCCAATTGTCTTTCCCACTTTTATAAATGTGCTCGTACTGATGCTGAATGTAAAAGAACCACAAAGCATAAGCGCCAAAAAACATAAGGTTAACAAACTGCACAACCAAAAAGCGGGTTGGCCCCAACAGCCACGCAAAAAAAGCATACACGCCAATAAACATAATGTTGCTTATGGTTACGCTCCTTCTTACCTGCTTAAAGTAATCAGTCTTTAAAAAAGCAAAGCGGTTATAAATTACTACATAAATAAACCCGCCTATCGTAAACAGGTAAAACGGGTTACGGTAAATTCTGTACCAGATTTTTTGCTTAATCGTAAGCGCAGAGTATTGATCGGTAGTTAAGCACTCAATATCTCCAATATCGCTGTATTCTAACTGGCCATTATGCGCGTGGTGAAAGCTGTGCGATTTGGCCCAGTATTGGTAGGGTATAAAGGTAAGCACACTGCAAATGGTGCCAATTATATCATTGGCAGTTTGGTTTTTGGTAAACGAACGGTGCCCACAATCGTGCTGAATAATAAAAATACGGCCCAAAATCAAACCATTCAAAATGGCAAGGGCAACAGATGCCACAACTGACTTATCGAATAAATAAAATTGTAGCGCCAGCAAACCCAGGTAAAAGCTAAAGCTATTGGCTATTTGAATGACAGCCTTTTTGGTGTTCGGAATTTGATACTTTTTTAAGGTGATATTCCAGTTCTTCAAATCTTCGAGTAATTGCTCTTTGCTGAACGAGTTCATGATAAGTGTTATTTTAAAGGACGCCAAAGGTACGGTTTAAATGACTTAAACAGTTCCTTTTAACTAAATAAGCCTTTAATTTTGGCAATTATTTGGAATCCCTCTTTTTACCACTCAAAAACGATGGTTTAACCTGGCGGAAACGCCTGCAACTGGAGGCTGTATAGCTTACTTTCCTTAAATTTCGGCCATGAATGAATCGCCCGACGAGCTGAGGCTCACCGCCAAAGCAATTTACGGACTTGAAGAAGTGCTGTCTTTTGAGCTTAAAAAACTAGGCGCCCGCGATATTGAACTGCATAACCGCGCCGTTAGCTTTACCGGCGATAAAGGGCTTATTTACAAGTGCAATTTACACTTGCGCACCGCCCTGCGTATTTTGGTGCCCATCGAAAAATTTGAAGTGCAGGACGAGCAAGGCCTATATGACGGCATTAAAGCAATTGATTGGGAACTATACATGGGGGTAGATGATACCCTCGGAATTGATTGCGTGCTAAATACCCCTCTTTTCACACATTCCCTTTTTATCGCCCAAAAAGCCAAAGATGCCATAGCTGACCAGTTTCGCGACCGGCACAATAAACGTCCCAGCGTTGACCTGGCCAAACCTACGTTACGTATTCACCTTCATATTTACAACAACGTATGTAGCGTTGCCCTCGATAGTTCAGGCGAGAGTTTGCACAAGCGTGGTTACCGCAGCCAGGTTAATCTGGCGCCAATGAACGAAGTACTGGCTGCTGGTTTGGTTTTGTTAAGTGGGTGGAACCGTAGCAGCAATTTAATTGATCCGATGTGTGGCTCGGGTACCATTTTAATTGAAGCTGCGCTTATCGCTGCAAACATACCACCGGGCTACTACAAAGATGATTTTGGCTTTATGCGCTGGAACCGCTTTCTGGCTTATGACCCCGAATTATGGCAAAGGATTTACGATGCTGCGATCGACCGCATTGTTGAAGTTAGTCCTCGCATTTACGGCGGCGAGATTTCGCATAACGTTGCGCGCAAAGCAAAGGAGAATGTAAAGCTTGCGAAGGTTGAGGATATGGTGCAAATACGCGAATGTGCAATGGAAGATTTCGAGGCACCGGAAGGCGGTGGGGTTGTAATTATGAACCCACCATACGGCGAACGTATGGATAAGCAGGACAGCAACGAGTTATACGCCAGCATGGGCGATACCTTTAAAAAACGATTTACCGGTTACGATTGCTGGATCATCAGCTCAAACATGGAAGCCTTAAAATATGTCGGCCTCAAATCATCGCGCCGCATACCGGTGGCTAACGGGCATTTAGAATGTCGCTTTGTAAAGTACGAAATGTATAGCGGCACCAAACGGGTTTTTAAGGATAAAACGGAGGAAGAGTAGGCCTCCATCCTAATGCCGATTATTTTGGAAAATGTCGGGAATTTCAAGGGGGGGTGGACACTTTAAAAATGTCATATAATTGATTATCAATGTTTTATGCTAATTTAGGGGCCCAAATGACCACCACCCTTGTTATTGACATTGAACCCGCTAACCCATATCATCCATGTTATACGAAATGAATGGTTTGGCATTTTTCCTTACAAAACTATTGCGCCAGCAACATTTTCAATTTATTAAACGCGGCTATATTGTTCCCCCTGCCTAACGATTTGATAATATCGTTTTTATCGCGCAGGGTAAGGTGCATACTCATTGCAGCCTTTTCATCTTCCTTATCTGCCGTATATTCAAATAATACGAAGGTCAGTTTGCCCCGCAACTCATCGTCTATATAATTCAGTTTTTGGTCAATCAAAAAATCCTGCATTCTATCCATGTTACTGTAAACGGTTCCAATGGGATCTGAGAAGCGTGACAAAAACGTTGTTTGCATTTGCTCTTCTGGTTCGCCCTGCTTTTCCGAGTCGCGTATTTCAATCACTACCACTCCACGCGTGTTTTTATTAATCCACTCTTTAAAAGTTTGTAAAAATCTAAAGGTTGGTTCAATACCGTTATCATCCAGGGCCCCGCCATCCATTACGTAGGTTGGCGGATTGGTAGGCAGCACTGGGTTAGGAAGAATAAAAGGGAAAGTGGCATCCATACGCATGGCCGATGTCACCAGTAAATTACCGCCATCCTGCTTTTCAAAAAACTTGCAAAAGTCGATGCCATCAATAGCCAGCTGATTGCCCTCGGCATTTTTACCAAAAGGCCGCATTAAAAACGATACCGGCTGCGGACTTATAAAAAACCGCCGGCTGTCGTTCATTACCGTGGTGTAATAAATCAGCATCGGTATTTTTGCCTTGTACTCGGCGTCTTTATAATCGTTAATGGTTTTGTCGAACCTTAAATTGGTGTTGCGGCAATAAAACTTCTCAAAAACACAACCCCGGTCTTGCAAATACTGGTAATTACCCAGCTTAAACTTGTGTAATGGCACTAGCCCGTCGTTACTCAGTATTGAAATAGCAATAGGGTTCAGCAAATCTTTAGCTACGTTAAATGCATATTGCCTGTCGCGTATATTGACAGGAAAACCTTCCTTCTTTTGTAAAAACAACTCACGCAAATAAGTAGTGCCAAACATACCCCCTGATGCGCCTGAAATCAGGAAAGTTTTATCCAGTAATTTGCCACCCGCCAGGCTATCGCAGTTTTGCAGTACCGACATAACAAACATACCCGAGCGCAAGCCACCCCCACTAACATTAATAAAATATAGAATTGGCTTTTTGTTGGGGTCAACAGGGTCTGCATTTTTTGCCTTCCAGTTTTCAAATATGCCGGTTACGTATTTTTTATCCTTCTCTATAATTGAATCAGTTGAAATTGCCCTGAATCTCTCCAGGTTATAGGACGCTTTCTCCGTTTTGTAATTAATACCATAAACCGTGCTTTGCAAGCCGAACAAATCGTACTTGGTTAGCTGATTGGCAACCACTAAAAAAACAATAATTGCTGTTGCGCCCCAACCACCTGTCCAGTATAAAAACATACCAAACAGCGAAATCAGCACACACAAAAACAAGAATGCACTGGCAGCCGTTGGAAACTGGAAGAAAGGATTTTCAATCAAAAAACCAGTGGCAATAAGCGCGGCAAAAGCAAATACAAACGCCACAAAAGCATTCCAGTGATGGCTTCTAAAAACCAGTTGATATAAGCGTGGATCGTAGTTCTCAACTGTCCGGGTATGCCGAACACTAAAGGTATTGGTAATATAGTAATCAACCCGGTTAGGATTTACCGGTTCAAGGCCGTCACTAAAATGTACCCTTCTAACGGCTATTTTACTTCTTATTTTTTTCTTATTCCCCTCTAAAACGCTACCAACGTTTTTGTTGGTAAGGCTAAAATAAACAGCAGCAACAAGTATTATAAACACAAATCCTGCAGTAAAACCCAATAGGTCCGATATTATTAAAGCATAGCTTTTAAACTCATTATGAACTTGAAATAAAACAATAGCTGTAAAGTAGGAAATAATAAATGCCAGCGGAATAATAGAGTTATTAATAAAAAACATACCCAAGGGATACCGCAGGCTGGCCATAAACGGAAACCGCCAGCTATGTAAAATATACATCACTATGTTCCATGTAACAAACAAAGCTCCGAAGCCTAACCCCACTATAGCAAAGCTCAAATAGTCTACCTGCCCAAGGTATTCTGGGTCAAGCCAAATGGCCGGCAGCCCTATGCGCACACCAAATTTACCTACTATAACAATGGTTAAAAATATCCAGAAGGCAAGCAAAAACTGCTGCCGCTTAAACGATAGCAGCAATAGCTGAATAGGGAATGAATAGTATATTTCCTTAAGTGTTTTTCCCATGATATAATTGCAAACTCAATTTACTACAATCACTTGCGCCAGCGGCACAAAGTTGAAACAAATCAACTTCAGGGGAATTGGCTGTTTAGCCTATGGTACATTAAACTGGCAAACTAATTCTTTATATCAGTCAGCACCATAGTCCAGCCAAGGTCAAGTTTATAAATGAGGGGAAATTTAAGCGATTCTAAAACGTCAATCGTGCGTTTCGGGTTTCCACCTTCCAGTTCCCAACCCGATAAACTTACGCCGGTGCCATTTAGGGTAAAGTTAAACACACTCATAGTATTGCCCATTACGGTTACAGTATCACTGGCACCATTAATTTTTACTGAGGTTTGCGCGGCGCCTGTAACATCGGTGCACACCTGCTTGCTTACCCATAAAGATGTTTCCTTATCTAATTTGTTGTCGCTCCCGTTAAAAACGTTTGAAAATGCTTTGGCAGTTGAGATGGCGCTGTTACTCATAGTAACGCTCCCGCTCTTATTATCCGGGTCGCTGGTTTTCCAGGAAAAGGACACCTCATCTCCAAGCTTTTTTATGGTAACAACCATCTTAAAATTTTTCTCTTTGGCAGTTACGTCGTAGGTTAATTGTACGCCCGGCTTCATGGCCTTTTCATAATCGTCAAGTTCGGCAAGATCCTGGGCATTAATATGTAAAGCACACAAGCAGAAAAACGAGATGAGAACAGCATATATTTTTTGCATAGGTATGTAGCTTATTTCCAAAGGTAATAAGCTGAATGAGAAAATGGAAAATGAATAGTTATTGATTTTTCAGCAGCAGGATCGCGCTATTATGGTGTTTCAATTGCCCCTATGTCAAACTTGTAAGGATTGCTCGTTTTCGAAAACGGGCGGGGATGGCCAAAAATATCAGTGGGTAAACCTGTCGGACAATAATCAATGGCCGGTGAAAAATAACCGCTCACCGGATTTGAATTATTGGTACTGTCGCTCAGCATAAAATTGTTGGCGCCCGAATTCACAAACAGTGGGTCCTGGTTAAACAGGTTCTTGGTATTTACCTTAGCAAACATGGCCAGGGTATCACCGGGTGTTTTCATCAGGCAATAGTTAAACGAATTGCTAAACCGGGCCAGGTCAGTGTTATCAAAATTGGCAAACGTAATTTCGTTCGGTAGGCTACCGTAAATAATGCAATTATTAAAGTTTGAGATAAGCGGCTCCGGATAAAAAAGATTCGAATTATCTGCCTGCGTAACAGCCACCACATTACTTAGCAACACAACAGGCGTTTGATGATTCACGCTACTATTACCCACATTATACATCGTGCAATTGCTGAAATTGTACTCGCCTCCCAGCGCTAGTTTAATCAGGTAATCGCCGGCGCTAAAAAACAGCGAGTTTTGCGCGGTAATATTGGCATTAAAACCATACACTGCGTTGTACTGCGCATTCTCTACAATACTTTGTTTTATGTTAACCACAGGCCGCTGCGCCGAACCCTGAAAGTCCGTAGCATTGCTCGAAAACGCTGAACCACCGGCATAAATGCCGTACTGCGATTCGTTAATAACGCAGTGGTCAAAATTACCTTGGGCTACACAGGTGTTACTCCGCAAAAAAGCTATGCCAAACCATTGCCCCGGTTGATCTTGGTAATACTGTTCTAATCGCACACCTCTAAAAACAATCGAGTCATGCCAATCATGCGCAATAGCATTCAAAGTCCCCTCAACAAATAACGCCGAACCTGACTGAAATAAAATCTTGCACCCCGGATTAATATTTAAGGTGGCACCGCATTCTACCACTACGCCGGGCAAATTACCATTACTCATAATAACATGTGGCAAATCGTTAGTCCATGTCTCCGATTGACCCGACTTTATGTCCTTGCCGTAATGAAAATGTGCATTCTGTCCAAAAGCCTGCAAAAAAACCGTTTGTGTTTTATTGCCAATGGTAAAATTTACGTTGTCAATAATTACAAAAGGCGTACTTGTGCTGTTAGGATTAACCGTCACCTCCACAAAAATATAAATCGAGTCTCTTCCTGGTATTTGTATATTGGCAAAACTGGTTCCGGGCGTACCGTCAACATTCATCCGGTACTGCGTTCCCTGCAATTGTTGTAATTTAATATTATTGATGGTTAAAGGCTGTTTACTGTGGTTAAAAACCTTAAAATATTGTGTAGTCGAACCGAGTGTAGTGAAAACCGTATCAAAAGTAAGTGTATCCGTACTAAACGATAAACGGCTTGCTCCCGCCACATCCTTTTTGCAATTGCTGAAAAACACCAACACCGCCGAGCAACTCATCACTAAAAAAAATCTCAAAATTTTTGCCACAGTCAACCTATCGGTACATTTAATTAATGCAGTAAACTTTTAAAATACGCCTCATAAACGGCGGGTGAAAATAGAAATTGTATGTAACATCAGTGCAAATGAAGTACAAAGCTCATAAAACAGTATTCTTTGCGCTCTTTGTATTTACCCAAATAACTCCTCCATTAATTGCTGCACCCGGCTAATAGTAACTATTTCTATATTGAATTTTTTAGCATCAAACTTCTGGTTGAATTTCGAGATAAATATTTTTTCAAACCCCAGTTTATCTGCCTCCTGTACGCGCTGGTCAACCCTGCTAACAGCCCTCACCTCTCCGCTCAAACCTACCTCGGCCGCAAAAGCCGTTTTGGCCGGAACAAAAATATCATTGTAAGAGGAAGTAAGAGCAGCAACCACGGCCAAATCAATGGCCGGGTCCTCAACCTTAAGGCCCCCTGCAATATTTAAAAACACATCCTTTGTACCAAACCTGAAACCCGCGCGTTTTTCTAAAACAGCAAGTAGCATATTCAATCGCCTTACATCAAATCCGGTTGATGAGCGTTGTGGGGTACCATAAAACGCTGGAGTAACCAACGCTTGGGTTTCAATCAAAAACGGACGCATGCCTTCCATCATGCTGGCAATAGCGATACCGCTTAAATTATCGTCCCGTTGGGTCAACAAAATTTCCGATGGGTTCAGTACAGGTCTTAAGCCATCACCAATCATTTCGTAAATACCTATTTCCGAAGTTGAACCAAAACGATTCTTGGCAGTGCGTAAAATGCGATAAGTATAATTCCTGTCGCCTTCAAATTGTAAAACGGTATCAACAATATGTTCCAAAACCTTAGGGCCGGCTATCATGCCATCTTTGGTAATATGCCCAATCAAAAAAACCGGTATTGAAGTCTCTTTCGAAAACCGCTGTAATTCCGCCGTACACTCGCGCACCTGCGAAACACTTCCTGCCGGCGATTCTACGTAAACAGTATCCAGCGTTTGTATCGAATCAATAATAATAATATCGGGAGCTAATTGCTCGGCCTGCTTAAAAATTTGCTGGGTATTGGTTTCTGTCAGTATGTAACATTGTTCGTTTTTAATGCCAATCCTGTCAGCCCTTAATTTTATTTGGCGGTCGCTCTCTTCGCCGGTAACATAAAGCACCTTTAATCCCTTAAGCTTAAGCGCCAGCTGTAACATTAATGTCGATTTGCCAATCCCCGGCTCACCGCCAATTAAAATCAGTGACCCCAGTACAATACCGCCTCCCAACACGCGATTCAATTCAGTATCATGCGTATCAATTCGTTTGGTTTCAAGCTCATGCACCTCCTTAATAGGAATCGGTTTCGACTCCTCATTTCTTTTTACTGCATAACCTCTTTTCTCCTTTAACTTTTCTTCCGTTTTATCAACTACTTCCTCAACGTAACTATTCCACTCACCACAAACAGGGCACTTGCCTATCCACTTGGGTGATTGATTGCCACAACTCTGACAGTAATAAACCGACTTTGATTTAGCCATGTTTGCAATTTAGAAAAAACGAAATAAGCCCCACAGAAAAGTTAAAGGAAATGTACATAAATATCTGATTATTAAATAAATAGATGTACCGATTCATTTAAGACAAATCCTCGCGCGAACAATCGCAAATTTATTGTAATCAATTCCATCGAAAATTCTATTTTTGCAACCCCAAACGACTCATAAACAAATACGTATGAAAAGGAATTTACTCGCAGCGTTTCTATTGTTAGGTTTTGGAAGCGCATTTGCCCAAAACCAAAATGTAGGTATAGGAACCACCACCCCCGATGCCAGCGCAATTCTCGACCTTACTTCATCATCTAAAGGCTTCCTGGCGCCTCGTGTAACTACTGCCGAAAGGACGGCGATTGCCACCCCCGCCAATGGTTTGCTGGTATACGACGTAACAGTAGGATGCTACTTTTATTATAATAATAGCAGCTGGCTTTCATTATGCCAGTTATCGGGCCCAACCGGCCCGCAAGGTTTATCAGGTGCTAATGGAGCAACGGGTGCTCAAGGTGCAGCGGGCGTTGCCGGCCCAACAGGCCCTCAAGGGCAGGTTGGAACTTTAGGCCCGCAAGGTCCGCAAGGCCCTGCCGGCGTGAACGGCGCTACCGGTGCACAAGGTACCGCAGGTGTTAATGGCGCAACTGGTGCGCAGGGCATACAGGGAGTTGCTGGTCCTACCGGCGCTCAGGGTATCCAAGGTGTTAATGGTAATGACGGTGCTACAGGTGCACAGGGTATTCAAGGGGTAGCTGGCGTTAATGGTGCCACCGGTTTACAGGGCATACAAGGAGTTAATGGTAATGACGGAGCTACCGGCGCAACTGGTCCGCAAGGTATTCAAGGCCCATCAGGTATAAACGCGTCTACGGGTTCGCAAGGTGCACAGGGCATTCAGGGCGTTACCGGTGCTACCGGTAACACAGGTGCACAGGGTATACAGGGCATTCAAGGTATTACAGGCGCACAAGGCATACAAGGTATTCAAGGCGTTACAGGTGCCATAGGTGCAACAGGTGCTCAGGGCATACAGGGTATTCAAGGCATTCAGGGAGTTACCGGCGCTCAGGGTATTCAAGGTATTCAGGGGCCAACCGGTATTCAGGGCATACAAGGTATACAAGGCATTCAGGGAGTTACCGGTGTCCAAGGTATACAGGGTATTCAGGGCGTAACCGGAGATGTTGGCGCTACCGGTGCGCAAGGTATTCAGGGCATTCAGGGTGTTGCAGGGGCAACCGGTGCTAAAGGTGCCACTGGCTCTACTGGTGCAATTGGTGCAACAGGTTCTAACGGCTTAACTGGTCCAACCGGACCTAACTGGACTATCACTAACTTTGCGTTTAACAATGCCGGTACACTTAACATCACAACTACCGACCCTCAAAATTTAACAACAACTGCAGGCGCATGGTTAACCTCGGGTAATACGGGCTTAACTTCTTCAAACTTTTTGGGCACAACCGATGCTGCAGATGTTATCATTAAATCCAACAATATCGAACGTGCCCGTGTGTTATTATCGGGCGAAGTGCTTGCAGGTAGTTCAACTATCATTGCACCAGCAGTTGCCGGCGATAAGTTCAGTTCATTTATGACGGTAAATAACAACAACTGGGCAATTAATGGTATCAACACTGTAACGCAAGGCGGTAGCGTGTATGGCGCTAACACTTCAGCTTCTAACGGGTATAATTCTATTGAAGGAACGTCTTATTATAGTGGCACTACCTATGCTCAGTCGGCTGTTTTTGGCCTGGCTATAAGCGCTGTAAATACAAATACTGCTATCGGTGTACAAGGTAGCAACAATGGACGCGACGGCGTCGGCGTGCAGGGTAGTCGGGTTGGTACCGGTGGTGCAGGCTTTGGCGGAGCTTTTTATAACGATTTTGGTTATACCGGTGGCGCTTTTCTTATTTCTGATGAAAGAGTTAAGAAAAATATCGAAACTATTAAAGGCGCCCTTCAATTAATTGAAGGGCTGCATGGTGTTACCTACGAACATAATACGGATGCGTATCCCCACCTTGGTTTGGCCGATGGTAAACAGTATGGCTTTTTGGCGCAGGAAATCGAATCTGTTTTACCCGAAGCAGTTCGTCTTAAAAATTTGAATGTAAACGCCTGTGCCCCTGCAAAGGAAAAAAACGCAGCACCTGCCGATATCGAGAAGTTTAAAATGGTTAACTACACCATGGTAGTACCTGTATTGGTTGAAGCCATTAAAGAGCAACAAAAACAAATTGAAGCGCAACAAAAACAGATTGACGAGCTGACCAGATTGATTAAAAAATAATTGGGTTTAGAAAAGTTATTAAGGCCGCCATCATAGCTGTTGGCGGCCTTTTTTATGTATAAGAAAGTTAAATAGCCGCTTCATTTTCCGCTTCAAATCAACAAGTCTTCTAAATTTGTGAATATGCTTAAGAAAACCTTATTGTTTGCTTTTATCGGCGTTACGGCATGCCTCCCTTTTATGGGCATGGCCCAACAGCAACCTACATTGCAGGCCGATGCTGAAGGTAGTTTCGTAAAATGGATGTCGCTTGATTCGGCCATGCAGAAAATGAAAACGGCACCGAAGCCGGTTATCATGGATTTTTATACAAGCTGGTGTGGCTGGTGTAAGCAAATGATGAAAACCACCTATGCAAACCCGGACTTGGCCCAATACATCAACGCCAACTTTTACCCCGTAAAATTTAATGCCGAAACCAAAGATACCCTTGAATACCTGGGACAAAAATACGGACCCGTAGGTAACACCAATGCTTTGGCGGTTAAAATGCTACAAAGCAAATTGATGTATCCTACCACCATGTTTATGAATAACTTTGACAAGCAGAAAAACGAGTTCGGGTTTAACATGATGGCGCAGGGTTATCTGGATAATACTAAGCTTGAACCAATTCTAATATTTACGCTCGAAAATGTTTTCCGCAACTCAGGTTATGACGATTTTAAGGCAGGCTATGATATTGCATTTTTCGATACCGCTACTGACCGTAAAGTAAAGGGTCTTAAATGGTTAACGCCTTCCGAAGCTTTCAATAATAAAGACTCCTCATCAAAGAAAACCATTGTATTGATTCATACCGAATGGTGCAATGGTTGCCGGGTAATGCAGCGCTCCTCATTTATTGATTCGGCCACCGCAAAGTATTTAGGGAAGAAGTTCAATCTGGTAGATTTCAATCCGGAAATAACCGAGGCCATCAATTTCAAGGGTCAGACTTTTACTAATCCACGTACCCCTCAATCTCCCTTCCACCAGTTGGCAATGGCCTTGTGCCGCAATAACTTCACATTGCCAACATTGGTTTTTTTAGATGAGAAGATGAACATCATTGATGCCATACCTTTTTATCTTAATAAAGAATCGGTGAAAAACATCTCCACCTTTTACGGCGATGACATCAACAAGAAAAAGTCGTGGAATGACTACATGGCCGAGATAAATAAAAAGTAGTTGCCAGGTTGGGTTAAGATTTTCCAACTGATGTCCAGCCCTCAACCTTGGCATAAAGCTGCATAGCCATGTGGTTAGCGGCGCAGTAAAATATAGCCAGCGGAACAAAAGAAAACATTCCGCGCTTATAACCCGATAGCATCCATCCGCCACTGGCAAATAATGAACCATCGGTATTTTTCATTTGGTAGAAAAGCAAGGTATATAAAAGCCAGCCCCCTATCGATATTACCAAAAATGCAAGCAGGTCCTGGCGTTTGTATATACTGATTGCATTAATCAATACAACCGGTATAAAAACATAAAAAATTATTCCATAAAGGTTCGTAGTCATAAGCATGGTCCATGCATGGCCAAAAACTTCCTTCAATTTGCCGCTGTCAAAAAACAGGCTCTTAATAAAAAACGAATCCTGTTGTCTTTCAATATGTGCGGTCAAATAAAAATGCCATAACACAAAGGGTATAATGCCAACAACACCAAACGCAATAATATTTTTTAAGTTCTTCAATTTCCAGGCGTCATACAGTAGCACCAGCATCATGGCCGGGTAAAAAACAATAGCATCCGACCGCGTCCAGGTGCCAAAAAGCAACGTGATAATACTGAGGTAAAAAAAGCCTTCTATTTTCTTCTCACGCCAAATAAGAAAACAGATTACTGCTGTAGAAGCATATATGGCAGTGGGCAAATTGGTAAGGGTAAACGAAGCATTCGAAAACATTTCAGGCGCTATCATCATCATAAAAGTGGCGATCGCAGCCACGGTATGCGGCACAAATCTTTTGATTAACGAATAAAAAAGGACTAGCCACGAAATGAAGAACAACGAAGTAATCAACTTGGGGCTCTCCATGCCACTCAGGTAACAAATAGCATTGCACGAGGCATACAAAGGCGGGTAAAGCAACCTCGGCCCGCATCCTGCCACAATGGTGGGGTTAGTAAGAATGCTGTTTGCAATTGTCCCCTCATGCGCTATGGCCTTTGCCAGCAAATCATATCCTTCAATGCTGTCAAACTCGGCCGGCGGCCAGTAAAGGCACTTTACAGTTATACCATAGGCAAGGTAAATACCGAACCCAACAAATATGGCCCAGGCAAGTGTTAACCCCTTCGGGCTAATTTTTTGGGTTTTCAAATAATCAAGACTGCGCGCCTTTTTATTAAACAAAAAAGCCAGTGCCCCACCGGCAACTAATATCGTTACTATTAAACCTGTCAACAAATGCGAAAACGTAATACCCGCCTTTACCGCATCCAACGCAAACATCAAAAACGAAGCATATCCCAAACCTATAATAAACGGAAGGCTCAGCAGTTCGCCAAAATTGAATTTATCGCTTAGCAGCAACACTATAAGCAAACCGGTAATAAAAATCAGAGTAAAAATCAGGTAGCTCATTCACTTCATTTTTTAAGTGGCAAAATCATAAATGCCTCTGGCTTGTCAATCCGGTAATTTACCCGGTCAAATCCCCATCCGTTAACTGCCAGTATATAATTGGCCTGTTTGTAAATTTTGCTGCTATCCTTATCATCCTCGTAAACAACTTTGCGCGGATAAAGAAAATAAGTAAGCCACGGAAGTTCAACAGTGCTTTTAAATCCGGCCTGTGTTAAAAGTTTTCTGGGTGGTATAATTATAATAGCCGAATCGGGAGTTGATTTTATAATGCGGTTAACATAGCCTATTTCGCCACCCCATTTTAATTCGTACCGCTCGGGCATGCTTAAATTGGGATACTTCTCTATGGTTTCGAAATTACCCTTAAGCATGGTGTTATACAGCCAGTCGTACCCCTGCACATTACCATTATTGAACATTACGTACAAAAACAGCAGCGCAACACCACCACCAATTAAATTAAAGAATACTCCCGATAGTAAAGTTAAACCCGCAGAGGAGTCGCCTTTTTTAACCGGTTGCGGAACTTTTTCTTTCTTTTTCCCCTTTTCAGGCTTCATTGATGCTATTTTATGAGGGGCAATAAAGCCACACGTAATGCTAAAGTTGATGCGGGCGAATTTACTATTTTTAAATAAATGGGTTTTATCCCAAACGTCGTTAACAATTCGACAGAATTCTCACTGGCTCAACCTGTTACCCAAAAAAATGTTAATCAATCCTTATTATATTGGCACGGGGTTAGAAATCTCTATGTTTGAGGGGTCTTACCCATGACGGCAGCTTTATCCATAAATTTGGCTGCCGGGACTATCTGCAATCTTTTTGAATCTGAACGCGAGCAACGTCTATGAAACATTGTCCTTATGTGCTTGGTGGAGAGCGTCTGTCCCTTGTTAAGCTAAATGCTTTAAGCAGTTTTGTGGGTGTGCCGCTTCAGTTGCTGCTTATTATAATGATGTTAGGCATGGGTCAATTATTTGCTCAGCAAGCCAGCGACAATGGGACCCAAAACTTTACATTGAAGGATTGTATTGATTATGCACTGCAAAATCAGCCAACGCTAAAGCAGTCAAACATTAATTTATCAATTGCAAAAACGACTAATGCAATTAACTTATCCGGTTGGTTACCTCAGGTTGGTGCTTCGGCTAGCTTTGTGCATTATATTCAGCAACCAACCTCATACATTACCAATCCCGCGGACCCAACCGGCCCACCGGTACAAGTAAAATCGGGTGTTATAAATACTTTCATCCCGACTATATCCGCCAGCCAGGCTATTTTCAGTCCAGGTTTATTATACTCAGCAACCAGCGCCAAATTATATGTTAAAGCCGCTACACAGGTTATTGATAGTACAAAAATTGGTGTCGTGGCAAACGTCAGCAAATCCTTTTACAACCTATTGCTTACACTTAAAGAGATTGACGTTTTAAAAGAAGATACCGTACGCCTTGCACGCAACCTTAACGATGCATACCATCAATATGTTGGCGGTATTGTGGATGAAACAGATTATGAAGAGGCCGCTATTTCGCTCAACAATTCAAAAGCTCAATTAAGGCAAGCAAACGAAAATGTAATTCCGCAATATGCGTTGCTAAAGCAGCTTATGGGCTATCCTACGCAAAACCAGTTCAACGTAAGTTTCGATACTTCACAAATGGCAAAAGATGTAGTGCTCGATACCACTCAACAATTGCAGTACGAAAAACGTATAGAGTATCAACAGTTAGCAACTGCAAGGGCGCTTCAACACAAGCTCACCAATTATTATTGGGTTTCACTGGCACCAACTTTGGGTATTTATTACGATTATAACTACGAGTTCGAAAACAATAAATTACCCCCGCTGCTAAACACGGCTTATCCCAATTCGCTTATTGGTGTTTCATTTAACCTTCCAATTTTTACCGGCTTATCGCGCCTTGAAAGTGTGCACCGGTCTAAACTTCAGGAAAAATTACTTGAGCTTACCGAGGTTAACCTAAAGGCAGAAATAAATACCGAATACACACAGACGCTGGCTAACTACCACAGCAACTATTATAATCTGGGCGTAATGCAGGATAATGTTGCCATGGCGCGCAGGGTTTATAATGTGGTAAACCTGCAATACAAGCAAGGTATAGTGGCCTATTTAAATGTAATTACCGCCGAATCGAATTTAATATCATCTGAGATTGGTTATGTAAACGCTTTGTTCCAGGTGCTATCAAGTAAGGTAGATCTGGAGAAAGCAATGGGAGTCATTTCGTATTAATTATTAACGCAAAAAAGCACTCTATGAATAGGGTAGTATCAGGTATAATTTTAATAGCTTGTCTTGCACTTTTCTCGTGCAAACCCAAGCCGGTGCCACCAACACTGCCCACACCGGTTAATTTAATTACCGCAACAGCTCAACGCGTTTTGTATTATGATAAATACCCGGCCACAACCCAGGCCCTTAGCCAGGTTAATTTATTGCCCGAAGTACAAGGTTACATCACCGCCATCAATTTTATTGAAGGCAGTAATGTAAAAAAGGGGCAGGTGTTGTATGAAATAGATAAGCGTTTATACGAAGCCGCGCTCAATACGGCGCAGGCAAACCTTAAAGTTGTACAAGGCACTTTATTGCAGGCTCAGCAAGATGCAGACAGGTACGAATATTTGAATAGCCAGAATGCCGTTGCCAAGCAGTTATACGATCACGCGGTAATAACTTTGCAGAATAGCAAGAGCCAAGTCCAGGCAGCAGACGAGGCCGTAAAAACCGCAAAAACAAATCTTACATATTCCACTATCGTGGCGCCATTTGATGGAACCATCGGTTTTAGCCAGGTTAAATTAGGCAACATGGTAACGGTGGGGCAAACAGTATTAAACACTATCTCTACCAATAACCCCATGGCCGTTGATTTTCTGATTAACGAAAAACAATTAATGGCTTTCGAAGGCCTCGAAAAACGCAAGCAAGACGCTCACGATTCATTGTTCACTATCGCTTTGCCGGATAACACACTTTATCCCCACACCGGAAAAATTTCGGTAATTGACCGCGCTGTGGATCCTCAAACCGGAGCGTTGAGAATAAGGCTTGAATTTCCTAATCCGGATAATGCTTTAAAAGTGGGAATGAGTTGTGTGGTAAGAGTACATAACCTCGAACCGGCACCCGTATTATTAATTCCCGGCAAAGCAGTGGTTGAGCAAATGGGCGAGTATTTTGTGTTTGTGGCAAAAGATACTTTAATACCGGAGCATGCCGACTCTACAAAAAAGAAAGAAGCTGAAACTGCAAAGGCTGATACTGCGCAAAACGTGCCTAAGCTTCGTGCATTTCAAAAGAAGGTTATGCTTGGTCAAACTATTGGCCCAAACGTAATTATTAAATCAGGTATTGATGAAGGCGACCAGGTGGTAATTGACGGAGTGCAATTATTGCACGATGGCTCGAAAATCTCTTTGGGCAAACAGTCTTCAAAAGAAGGTGCAAAGCCCGAAGAAGCAAAAACAAGTGCAAATAAAAAAGATTGAGGTTAAAATGGGTGTTGTATGACACCTTGCAGAGCGCATAATTATGATAGCTAATACATTTATTAAAAGGCCGGTTACTGCTATCGTTATATCCATAGTATTGGTTATTACCGGTACTATATGCATACTTAACCTACCGGTCGACCAGTATCCCGATATCACCCCGCCCATAGTACAGGTTAACGGCCAGTTTACCGGTGCTGATGCACAAACAGTTGAGCAAACGGTTGCAACGCCGATTGAAGAACAGGTAAACGGTACACCCGGCATGGAATACATGCAAAGCAACAGCACCAACAACGGGCTGATGCAAATGAACGTAACATTCAAAATTGGTACTGATATTGATATTGCTGCGCTTGATGTTCAAAACCGGGTAAGCATTGCAACACCTTTGCTACCTGCAGTAGTTAGCCGTTTGGGTTTAACTGTTCGTGCGCTTAATCCTAGCATGTTAATGATGGTTGCTGTGTATGCACCCAAAGGCACGCACAGCATTACTTTCCTGGATAACTACACCAACATATTTGTGCAGGACGCCTTGCTTCGGGTAAAAGGCGTTGGCAGTATCAACCGGTTTACCGATGATTTTAGTATGCGCATTTGGATGAACCCTGAGAAGATGGCCGCATATAGCTTAACCCCGTCAGATGTTATTGCAGCGCTGAATGCTCAAAATGTGCAGGTTGCTGCGGGTTCAGCTGGTGTTCCTCCGCAAGCTCCAACACAAACTTTTGAATTAGGTATTTTGGTAAATGGAAGATTGAGCAAGATTTCGGAATTCGAAAACATTATTGTAAAAACCGTTCCCGCCACCGGCGAGTTGGTATATCTTAAAGATGTGGCCCGTGTGGAATTGGGCAAGTTTACCTTTAGCAGCAATTCGTTTGTTGATGGCAAGCGTGCATCGTACCTGCTTATTTACCAGGCCCCCGGCAGCAACGCGCTTGAAACTGCCAACGGTGTTTATGCCCAACTGGCCAAGCTACGCGAATCTTTTCCTGCTGACGTAGCCTGCACTGTTCCTTTCGAATCGGTTACTGTAGTAAAGGTTTCAATGCAGGATGTGGTTGGTACCTTACTTAAAACATTGCTGCTTGTTGCCATCGTGGTATTTGTGTTTCTTCAAAACTGGCGCTCAACCCTTATCCCGGTGTTGGCAATCCCCGTATCTATTTTCGGCACGTTCTGCTTTTTTATCCCGTTGGGCTTTACCATCAACACGCTTACCATGTTTGGTTTTGTATTGGCCATTGGTATTGTGGTTGACGATGCCATTATTGTGGTAGAAGCCGTTCAGCACTACATCGATAACGAAGGCATGTCGGCCAAAGAAGCTACTTACCATGCCATGAAAGATATATCGGCACCGGTTATAGCCATAGCATTGATATTGGCGGCGGTCTTTGTACCGGTAGGCTTTATTCCCGGCATTGTAGGCCGTTTGTACCAGCAGTTCGCTATTACCATTGCTATCTCGGTTTTGATTTCAGCTTTTATTGCGTTGTCTTTAACTCCGGCACTTTGCTCGCTATTACTAAAGCCCACCAATATTAAGCGAGAAGCAAAGGGAGTAAACCGGTGGTTCTTTTTATTTAACGAATGGTTTCAACGCGTAACAGATAGATATACAAACGGTGTAAAGAAAAGTATACAAGGGGCAAAATATATTGTCATTTTGCTCATCTGCATTTGCGTCGGAACTTACTTTCTTTTCGCGCACAAACCATCAGGGTTCATTCCTTCCGAAGATGATGGCAACCTGTATGTTACATTCCAGTTGCCACCGGCATCGGCTACAACTCAATCGGTAGGCATAATGTCGCGCTTAATGAAAGTGGTTGCCGAAACCCCCGGTGTTGGGCACTATGCAGCGCTTTCGGGGTTAAACGTGGTAAATAATGCAACCAACTCTAACTGCGGTACCATTTACGTTCAACTAAAACCTTGGGATGAACGCAGCAAAAAAAGCGAACAGGTGCCTGGCATAATTGAAGTAATGCAAAAGCGCATTGCTGATGCTGGTATTAAAGATGCAAACGTAGAAGTAATACAACCATCACCTATGCCCGGTTTAGGCGCAACCGTTGGTTTTAGCCTGCAAATAGAGCAGCGCAACACTAATGATGATGTGCACGCCTTCGATGCGGTAGTTAAAAACTTTGTTGCTGCCGCCAATAAAAACCCGGCAATATCAAAGGCGTTTTCATTTTATACCGCCAATACCCCTAGCTACAATCTAAAAGTAGATCGTGAGAAATGCGAAAAACTGGGTGTTAACATTTCAGATGTTTTCACAACCATACAAGCCTACATGGGCAGCTTATATATCAACGATTTTACAACGTATAACCGCACATTCCACGTGGTGGTTCAGGCCGATACCGCCTTCCGTACTATGATATCTGATATAGATAAATACTACGTACGTAACCAGGCCGGCGAAATGGTGCCACTGGGTACTCTTATCAGTTATCAGCCTACCGAGGCAGCTCCGCTTATATCTCACTTTAATATTTTCCGTACTGCCGAGGTGGATGGCTCGCCGGCAGAAGGATACAGTAGCGGCGAAGCCATGGATGCCTTAACAGATTTGGCAGCTAAAACTTTACCACAAGGTTATGCAGTAGAGTTCTCGGGTTTAAGTTTTGAAGAAATTAAAGCAGGCTCAACCACTATATACATCTTCCTGTTTTCAATCACTTTCGTATTTCTGTTTTTAGCAGCATTATACGAAAGTTGGTCAGTACCTTTTTCTGTATTACTGGCTGTGCCTGTGGGAGCCTTCGGAGCCATACTAACACTTGTTTGCGTGCCAAGCCTTACAAATAACGTATACGCTCAAATCGGGCTAATAACGCTTATTGGCCTTGCCGCCAAAAATGCCATCCTTATTGTGGAGTTTGCCAAGGTGCGCGTTGACAGGGGAGAAGAGTTGATTAAATCAACGCTTGAGGCCGTAAGCCTGCGTTTGCGTCCTATCATTATGACCTCGCTGGCGTTTATATTAGGGGTACTGCCGCTTGTATTTGCAACAGGCGCAGGCGCCGTTGCCCGCCGCACAATAGGCCTTACGGTTTTCGGTGGTATGATGGCCGCATCAACGCTGGCTATTTTTATTGTACCGGTGTTGTTTGTGGTTATTACCCGCATTTCGTATGGTAAGGCGCAGTTAGATTATTTACAGGCACATCACGCTGACCTGATGGAGAAGGCGAAAAAAGTGGAAGCCCAGGATATTGATGCCGAATTAGAATTCGAAATACAAAAGTCGCGTGACCTGAATAAACCTAAACAGGGATGATTGCGAATACGTTTATAAAAAGGCCGGTAACTGCAATCGTTATATCTATTGTATTAATGATTACTGGGGTTATATGCATTTTCAATCTCGCTGTCGATCAATACCCAAATATCTCTCCACCGGCCGTTTCAGTAACCGGTGCCTATACCGGTGCGGATGCACAAACGGTTGAACAAACAGTTGCTATACCAATTGAGGAACAGGTAAACGGTACCCCGGGTATGGAGTACATGCAAAGCACCAGTACCAATAGCGGAAACATGAACGTTAACGTAACGTTCAACGTGGGGACCAACGTACACATTGCAGCACTTAACGTTCAGAATAGGGTGGGTATTGCCGGACCGCTATTGCCGGCTGTAGTAAGCAAATTGGGGCTTACGGTACGCGCGCGAAACCCCAGCATGTTAATGATGGTGGCCATATACTCGCCTAAAGGCTCTCATAACATCACGTTCGTAGATAATTATACCAACACATTTATTCAGGATGCATTGCTGCGGGTACCGGGTGTGGGTGATATTACCGCACGTACCGATAACTTTAGCATGCGCATTTGGATGGATGCTTCAAAAATGGCGGCATTAAGCATTACGACGCAGGATGTAGTGGCCGCTTTAAATGCACAAAACGTTCAGGTAGCTGCCGGCTCTGTGGGTAGCCCTCCGCAAAATACCGATCAATCGTTCGAGTTGGGGGTTCTTGTAAACGGCAGATTAAACAAAGCCAGTGAGTTTGAGAAGGTTGTTATTAGAACAAACCCGGCCACCGGCGAACTGGTCTATCTTAAAGATGTAGCGCGCATTGAACTGGGCAAGTTTACCTTTTCAAGCAACTCGTTTGTTGATGGCAAACGCTCATCGTTCCTGATGGTTTACCAATCGCCGGGCAGTAACGCATTGCAAACAGCCAACGCGGTATATGCAAAAATGGATGAACTGAAAAAAACCTTCCCTAACGATATTGATTACAAAGTTCCTTTTGAAAATATTACCATCATCAAGGTTTCAATGCAAGAGGTAATTGATACACTGCTTAAAGCCCTTGGCCTGGTTGCACTCGTTGTATTCTTGTTTTTGCAAAACTGGCGCTCAACTGTAATTCCTATTGTCGCTATTCCGGTTTCTATTTTGGGCACCTTCATATTTTTTATCCCTCTCGGCTTTACCATTAATACACTTACCATGTTTGGTTTTGTATTGGCTATTGGTATTGTGGTGGATGATGCAATTATTGTGGTAGAATCGGTGCAACATTATATCGACAAAAATGGCATGTCGCCCAAAGAAGCGACCTACAATGCCATGAAAGATATTTCGGCACCGGTGGTAGCCATCGCTCTTATATTGGCTGCGGTTTTTGTACCGGTTGGTTTTATACCCGGTATTGTTGGCCGCTTATACCAGCAATTTGCCATTACCATTGCTGTATCAGTACTCCTTTCGTCATTTGTGGCATTATCACTTACACCCGCTTTGTGCTCGCTGCTTTTAAGGCCCACAAAGGTGAATGAAAAATCGAAGGGCTTGAACTGGTTTTTCTTCCGTTTTGATAAATGGTTTGCCAGGGCTACCCAAAGTTATTCAAATGGGGTAAAGCGTTGTATCAAGGGCGCAAAATATATCGTTGTTCTTTTAATTTGTATTTGTATAGCTGCATTTATGTTGTTTAAATACAAACCCTCGGGTTTTATTCCGTTTGAAGATGAAGGCCGCTTATTTATAACTTACCAATTACCCGAAGGTACGTCAACCGCGCAATCGGTGCAATTGATAACCAAATTAATGGGTATCATATCTGCCACGCCGGGCGTTAATCACTTTGCCGCGCTATCGGGGTTAAACGTTTTAAATGGTGGAAGTAATTCTAACAACGGCACCATTTTTTGTATGCTTAAACCCTGGGCTGAGCGCAACGACCCGAAGGAAAGATTGCCCGGCCTTATTGATGAAATAAAGAAGCGTATAGCCCAGGCCGGCATAAAAAATGCGGTAGTGCAAATTATTCCACCGCCCCCCATTAGGGGCATTGGGCAGGCCGCCGGTTATAGCATGGAAATAGAACAGGGCAATACAACCGACGATGTACACGACTTTGAAAGAGTGGTTAAAAAGTTTATTGCCGATGCGCACAAAATTCCCGCTATAGCAACGGCATTTAGTCTTTACTCAGCCCACACGCCCAGCTACAATCTTACCGTAGACCGTGAAAAATGTGAAAAGCTTGGCGTTAATATATCAGACGTATTTAGCACCATGCAGGCAAATATGGGTAGCTTGTTTGTAAATGATATTACACTTTACAATCGTACCTATCATGTGGTAATACAAGCAGATACTGCATTCAGGGCGTTGATAGGCGATATGAACAAGTATTATGTACGCAACCAAAGCGGTAATATGGTGCCGTTAAGTACACTTATTACCTATCAGCCTATTGAAACAGCCCCGCTGATAACGCACTTTAATATTTTTCGCTCGGCTAATGTTTCGGGTGCTACCCCGGCAGGCTATAGCACCGGTCAGGGCATAGATGCATTAAAAGAACTGGCGTCAACTACTTTGCCTCCCGGTTACACATATGAGTTTTCGGGCTTGAGCTATGAGGAAATACGGGCCGGTTCAACTACGGTTTATATCTTTTTATTTTCCATCACTTTTGTGTTCCTCTTTTTAGCGGCCTTATATGAAAGTTGGTCGGTACCGTTTTCGGTTATGCTGGCCGTGCCTATCAGTGCATTCGGGGCCATACTAACCCTTGTATGCATACCGCCGCTCACCAACAACGTATATGCACAAATTGGGCTGATTACCCTAATCGGCCTCTCCGCCAAAAATGCAATTCTGATTGTAGAGTTTGCTAAAATACGCGTTGATAGGGGAGAGGAACTGATAACCTCAACACTGGAAGCAGTGGCGCTTAGGTTCAGGCCTATTCTTATGACATCAATTGCTTTTATACTGGGCGTTATGCCATTGGTTTTGGCATCGGGTGCTGGTGCAGTTGCCCGTAAAACTATCGGCTTTACGGTATTGGGCGGCATGTTGGCTTCCACTACTATTTCCATATTTATTGTACCGGTGCTGTTTGTGCTTTTTACAAAATTCTCGTACGGCAAAAAACAATTAGCGTGGCTACAAGAGCATCATGAAGAGCTAATGGAAAAAGCCAAAAGGGTAGAGGAAACAAACATCGACCCAGAGCTGGAATATGAAATTGCTCAAGCCCACGTTCAAGATAAAACAACAGGTAAAAGTGAAGGAGACGGGAAACCGTAATTTTCTAAAAAGAAATTCCTCCTAAATCAAAAACACTAATTAATTTAGCATTATCTAAATTAATTAGCGTGCTCGTTTCAGATCCCAATAGAAGCATCGTCCATTTCGACCTTGATACATTTTTCGTTTCAGTTGAACGTTTATTAGACGACCGGTTAAAGAATCGACCGGTACTGGTGGGCGGCGTGAGCGACCGTGGTGTGGTAGCTTCTTGTAGTTACGAAGCCCGCAACTATGGTATCTATTCCGGCATGGCAATGAAAATAGCCCGGAGGTTGTGCCCTGAGGCTGCGGTGGTAAGAGGGGACTCTGGTAAGTACAGCCAATACTCAAACATCATTACCCAAATTATTCGCGAGCACGTGCCACTGGTTGAAAAGGCTTCGGTAGATGAATTTTATTTGGATATGACCGGTATGGATAAAGTATTTGGTATAGCTAAATACACCAACGAGCTGCGCGATAAAATCATTAAACAAACCCAGCTGCCGCTTTCCATGGGCATGTCGCAAAACAAAACGGTTTCGAAGGTTGCCACCGGTGTATCAAAACCCAATGGCACTAAAACCATTGCCTGGGGCGACGAGAAAGGATTTTTGGCACCGCTGTCAGTTAAAAAACTGCCTATGGTAGGTAATGAAACTTACCAGGTAATGCAGGAGCTGGGCATTAAAACCATTGTTACTTTACAAAACATGCCCCAGGTTGCCATGGAAAAAGTATTTGGCAAAAACGGGCAAACACTTTGGCTGCGTGCGCAGGGTATTGATACTACCCCGGTAAAGCCTTACTACGAACGCGAATCATTATCATCTGAAAGAACTTTCGATCGCGATACCATTGATGTTGTAAAATTGCGCACCATTATAATGGCCATGGCCGAGGGACTTGCCTACCAATTGCGTATGGGCAACAAACTAACAGCCTGCATTACTATTAAAATCAGGTACTCGGATATGCAAACCGAGACAAGACAAGCACACCTGCCTTACACCAGTTGCGACCACCTGATCCTGGAAAAAGCATTAAACCTTTTCGAGAAGCTTTTTACCCGCAGGCAATTGGTACGGCTTATTGGTATGAAGTGCAGCCACCTGGTTGGCGGCGGCCATCAAATTAATTTGCTGGAAGACTCGGTTGAACGCATTCAACTGTATCAGCAAATGGATTATTTACGAAAGAAATACAAAGACAGCCGCATGGTTACCCGCGCAGCCATTATGGACCAGGATAATATGGGCGTATGGAATCCATGGAATGGAGAACCACCAACGCCGCCCGCACACAGGCATGCATAAAAAGTAAAGCAACATGTACCTCAATTGTCATAGTCAGTATAGTTTAAATTACGGCATCATGTCGATTGAAGAACTGCTGCAGCATGCCGAGAGTTTAGGCATCCGGCGGTTGGCGCTTACTGATATAAATAACACATCGGGCTGTCTTGATTTTTTGCGCCTGGCACCTAAATACCATATCAAGCCCGTTATCGGTATCGACTTCAGGCAAAATACCGAGCAATTGTATATCGGCCTCGCAAAAAACAATGAGGGGTTTAAAGAACTAAATGATTTTCTTACACATTACCACACACAGCACAAAGAACTGCCCCGCAAACCGCCACATCTGTCCAATTGCATTATTATTTATCCGTGGAACAAAGAGCAGGCACCGGTGGCGCTTAAGCCTAACGAATATCTTGGCATAAGGCCTGCCGATATTCCCGCATTCAGATTGTATGGCAAAAAGCAGTTACCGAATAAGCTGGTAGTATTGGCACCGGCTTCGTTCCGCACAAAAAATGATTTTAATACCCATCGGTTGCTGCGGGCTATTTACCATAACATGCTGCTAAGTATGCTGCCGGTTGCTGAGCAAGGAAATGAGGGAGATAAGTTTCTGTCACTTAACGACCTGGTGAAGATGTATGAAGATTTCCCCGCCGCAACAAGCAATACCGATAAAATTTTGAAAGAATGCCGTGTGCAGTTTGAATTTGGCAAGAATAAAAACAAATGCACTTTTTATGATACCGCCGAAGAAGATGTAATGAAGCTGAAAACGCTGGCACTTGAAGGATTGCATTACCGGTATAAAGATCCTGATCAGTTTATTATTGACCGCTTTAATTCGGAGTTTGAAACCATTTGTACCTTGGGCTTTACTGCATACTTTTTAATTAATTGGGATATTGTACGCTATGCACGCGAAAGGGGCTTTTTCTACATAGGTAGGGGAAGCGGTGCCAATAGTATAGTTGCGTATTGCCTGCGCATTACTGATGTTGACCCCATCGAATTAAAACTTTACTTCGAACGCTTCATCAATCCTTCGCGCCGCAACCCTCCTGATTTTGACATAGATTTCTCGCACACGGATCGCGATGATATACGGCAATATATTTTTAATAAATACCCCAATCATGCGGCCCTCGTAGGTAGCTACAGTACTTTCGAGCGTAAATCCTGCATTCGTGAAATAGGTAAAGTATTTGGCCTGCCCGATGATGAAATTGAAAACCTGCAATCGGACCGGCTTGATAGACGAAAGCTTGATCAGTATGGAAAACTGGTGCTTAAGTATGCAGAGTTTATCCATGGCCTGCCTAACCAGTTAAGCGTTCATGCTTGCGGTATTCTTATTTCGGAATTACCGATTACTACATATACTGCCCTTGAGTTAATGCCGGTGGGTTTTCCCTCAACCCAGTTTTCAATGTTAGAGGCCGAAGATGTTGGCTTATACAAATTTGATATTCTAAGCCAACGAGGATTAGGCCATATTAAGGACGCAGTTGAGTTGGTAAAATCGAACCGCGGCGAGGATATAGATATACACCGCATACAGGATTTTAAAGAAGACCTGCGCATTAAAGAGCTTTTAAAAACAGGTAATACGATTGGCTGTTTTTATGTTGAGTCGCCCGCTATGCGGCAGCTTTTGCGTAAGCTGGAGGTGGAAGATTATCTCGGCCTTGTAGCTGCCAGTTCGGTTATCCGCCCGGGCGTTTCAAGCTCGGGCATGATGCGGCAATATATTTTGCGTTACCGGTATCCCGAAAAAAGAAAAGAAGCGCACCCCATATTGTACGAAATAATGCCTGATACTTTTGGCGTAATGGTTTACCAGGAAGATGTAATAAAAGTGGCCCACATTTATGCAGGGCTTACGCTTGAAGAGGCTGATGTTATGCGCCGCGGCATGTCGGGCAAGTTCCGCTCGAGGGCTGAGTTTCAGGCCGTGCGCGAAAAGTTTTTTAGTAATTGTAAGGACAAAGGCTATCCCGATGCCGAGGCGGCAGAAGTGTGGCGGCAAATAGAAAGTTTTGCGGGGTACGCTTTTGCTAAGGGGCACTCGGCATCATATGCGGTAGAGAGTTACCAAAGCTTGTATTTGCGTGCTTACCACCCCGTTGAGTTTATGACTGGAGTGCTTAATAACTTCGGAGGCTTTTATTCAACCGAATTTTATTTGCAACAGGCGCAAATGATAGGCGCCACTATTGAGCTGCCCTGTGTAAACACAAGCAACAATCTTGCGGTACTAACAGGCACAACCATTTACATGGGCTTATGTCTTATTAAAGATTTAGAACAAAATACGGTTCAAAGCCTTCTGCTCGAACGCCAACGAGAAGGCCTGTTTAAAAGCCTCGATGACTTTATAACGCGGGTGCCTGTTTCGTTAGAACAACTGCGGATTCTCATTCGCATCAAGGCATTCAGGTTTACCGGTAAAACAAGCAAAGAACTTTTGTGGGATGCGCACATGCTATTGGGCAAAACAAAAAAAACAGCGCCTAAAAAAGAGTTATTCGCCATGCCGCCACAACCCAATCGCCTACCTGCGCTTGAATACGGGCAATATGAAGATGCGTTGGACGAAATGAAGATACTGGGGTTTCCATACACCTCGCCTTTTACACTGCTCGAAAAGCAGTATCCCGGTATTGTTTATGCCACCGAACTAATGGCTCACTTAAGTAAAGTAGTTTATATGGTGGGCTATTATGTAAATATTAAAGGCGTAACAACCATTCATGGCGAAAGAATGTATTTCGGCAGTTTTATCGATAGCAAAGGCAACCTGTTCGATACTGTGCATTTTCCGCAGTCTATTGAGCAGTATCCCTTTACCGGTAAGGGCTGTTACATCGTTAAGGGTACCGTGATTGAGGAATTTGATGTGCCAAGTGTTGAAGTAACACACATGCAAAAAATAAACTGGATGTTTAGCGAATCATGACAATTCAATTAAGTTCGTAACACTATATTTAAATTATGCCTGTAAAACGCAGTGCCGCCCTTGGCTTTATATTTATTACTATCCTGGTTGATGTTATCGGCCTTGGCGTTATCATCCCCATAGTGCCAAAATTAATACAAAGGCTAACCGGTGAAGGCATTAGCGAAGCCTCGCGTTACGGTGGCTGGCTTATATTCAGCTTTGCCTTTATGCAGTTTATTTTCTCACCCATTTTAGGTAGCCTTAGCGACCGCTATGGAAGGCGCCCGGTACTGCTTTTATCTCTTCTGGGTTTGGGCCTCGATTATATTTTGCAGGCCTTTGCGCCTACTATTATCTGGCTTTTTGTAGGCCGCTTAATTGCAGGGGTTATGGGCGCAAGTTTCACCACAGCAACTGCATACATTGCCGACATCAGCACGCCCGAAAAGCGCGCGCAGAACTTTGGGTTAGTAGGCGCTGCTTTTGGTTTAGGCTTTATCATTGGCCCCGTTATTGGCGGCCTTGCCAGCAAATGGGGCACCAGTGTACCTTTTATGATTGCCGCAGGTTTAACTTTAATGAATGTGCTCTATGGCTACTTTATTTTACCCGAATCGTTAACCAAGGAAAACCGACGTGCATTCGATTGGTCTAAAGCCAACCCGTTAGGTGCGTTAGCCCAGTTGCAAAAATATCCGGTAGTATCGGGGCTTATTGTTACGCTGGTGCTTGTAAATATTGCAGCCCATGCCGTTCAATCTAATTGGACATACTATACTATCTATAAATTCAATTGGTCTGAAGAAATGATTGGCTACTCGCTGGCTACAGTGGGCATATTGGTTTCATTAGTGCAAGGCCTATTGATTAGAAAAGCCATTCCGATTTTAGGGCAACGCAAGGCTATTTATGTGGGCCTGGGTTTCTATGCCCTTGGTTTGGTACTTTTCGGAATAGCCTGGCAGGGTTGGATGATGTTTGCTTTTTTAATTCCCTATTGTTTAGGCGGCATAGCAGGGCCTACTTTACAGGGTATTATTTCAAACCAGGTACCGGCTAACGAGCAGGGCGAATTACAAGGCGCACTTACCAGTCTTGTAAGTATGACCTCTATTATTGGCCCGCTTATTATGAATAACTTATTTGCTTATTCAACTGCCAAAGGCAGTTTGTTTTATTTACCGGGGGCAGCGTTTTTTCTGGCTGCGGTACTGGTAATAATCGGCTTATTGTTATGTGCAAAAACGCTTTCGGCGCAACAATTTGCTTCCAAGAGGGCATAGCTTTTTTTCTACTGAACGCGCAGTAAAACAATGTCAAATATCAAAACCGTGTTCGGTGGAACGCTTCCTGAACCTGCCGGGCCATAAGCCAATGCCGAAGGAATAATTAAAGTAGCCTTCCCACCTACTTTCATAAGGGGTATACCTTCAGTCCAGCCGGGAATTACCTGATCTAAATAAAAGCTAATGGCGGTAGCGCTTTGGTCAAACACCGTTCCATCCGTATAGTAGCCTTTATAAGTAACCGTAACCTTTGAAGTTGCTGTTGGGTTTGCACCAGTACCGGTTTGTGTTGAAATATAATACAGCCCTCCCGGTTCCTGAACCGCGTTTAAATGGTGCGATGAGATATAGCTTTGAATGATTTGCTGGTCAACCATAGCCTGGTTTTTACCACAACCGAATAAGCCAACCAGGCAAACCGGAATAATAAACAAGTAAATTATTTTACGCATAGACGATAATAGGGTTAAAGCCTTAAAACCAGCATGCTAATTAAGGATTTTTATGCCAATTATGACTGTTGCGCTTTACCCTGGACGCAATTTTAACAGCTATAACCTAGTCATAAACCGAATTCTGATTTCAGAAATAAATTTCATTTGTATCATTGGTAACATCATTTCAATAACTACCTGCTTCGGGGATTTCATGGCGATATGAGTCTCATCATTTGTTTATATCACCGCACATCTTACATTTGGGCATTAGCCATGAGTTCAACCCGCCCTCGTTATTTCATATATCCGTTTCTACTGTTAGCGGTTTTATTTGTGCATTTTAACGCCATAGCACAAAAAAGCGAGAGGCAGAAGAGTGACACCACCCATTATCCCAGCGAATCGGGTATGGTGACTGTGGGTTTTCGTACTATCATTAGCAGCTTTAGCGATGGCGTCCCTTCCGCCTTTGGCTATGGTGCGGGTGCACATGTCCGCATTCAGTTAATTGACCGTGTTAATACGGAATGGTTCGGCGATGTGATTACCAATAACGTTAATAACCTTGCCCATCGTACTGATTTTCACATTGGCTGGAGCGTTATGTATTATTTAATTCCCACTCGAGGATTTACCCGGCCGCTAACGCCTTATGTTGTAGCAGGTCATTGCTTTGATGAAACCCTGGTAAGATTAGATGGTCCAAACGGTCAGCAGGGGTCAAGATTTACTTCGGCTGTGCAGGCCGGGTTAGGATGTCATTACAATATTACGCCGAGGTTTAATCTGTCATTAACTGCGCAATATATGTTGCACCTGGGTAAAGAAATTGACGCCGAGAAAAATGCCGATGGAACAGAGAGTATTGTTACACATAAAAATGCAGGTTGGGAGGGGCACTTGCTGATTAGCATTAGTGCTAATATTAAATTGGGACGACTATGGAAAAAGGAACAGGAATAACCCGTGCGGTATTAACTTTAATGGTGTTGATGTTTCTTTTTATGGCTGTTGATGCACAGAAAAAAGAGAAATTAAGGATTTGGGATGTTCGAAAAGGCAGTCTTCGTTTTCAGGGCAATTTAGCACCCGGCTACCTGTTTAAGCAAAAAGATGTTACTGCATATGTAAATGGCGATGTTGATTATTTTGTCGACGACCGTACCTCGGTTTTTGGTTCACTTTGGGCATCTTTCAATATGGGGAATGATCCTAGAGGATTGTTAGCCAACCATGCAATTTTTAGTGGGGTTAATTACCACTTTTTAAAGCCACAGCGTATTGATCCCTATGTTGGCTTAACACCCGGTATAGGCCTGGTACGTGCTGGTTATGCTGACTCTTTGGGCAATTTTCAAAAAACAAACTTTACACCCATACCACTTATTTCGGCGGCCATAGGGTTTAACTATTATGTGGGTTTTGTTTTTCATTTTTTCGTAAAAGCCCAATTCACTGCCGGCCAGATTTTTAGTTCGCTGCCGGTTGAAAAGCGGGTTGATGAATTAAAAGTTACTGTGGGCCTGGGCTACAACTTTCGTGTTTGGTGGCCCAAAAACCGTGACAAGTGGAAGCAGAAGGCTTCGAAATAAAGCATCTCAATTCTTTTCAAATCGGCAGTACGCTATAATTGCCATTGGGGTTTTATGAATTTAATCGGTTCATAAAATCAGGAAATGTTATTTCTTTGAGCCTGCTCTCCTAAAACACGCGCTTTGAAAAGAATTCTTACACTATTGGCCGGTGCATTACTACTCGTATCGTTTTCAAACGACACCAAAATTAGTGGCGATGAACTTAAAATGAATCAGCTTCAAATCATTGCCACGCATAATAGCTACCACATTAAAACCGATAACGCGGTATTCAGGTTTTTAAAATTTCTTTATTCTTCCGGCGTGTTGCCCGGCGGGCTCAATCCCGATGAAATTGATTATACCAAAGATTCTCTTTCGGTACAGTTGGGTAAATACGGCGTACGCGGCCTCGAACTTGATGTTTGGAACGATCCTCAAGGCGGCAGGTTCTATCATCGCAAAGGCAAAGCCTATGTTTGGAAAAGAACGGCCTCGGGTATTGATGCGCTAAAGCAACCGGGTTTCAAAATATTGCACATTCCCGATTTCGATTTTAATACTACCAACTTTACTTTTAAAGATGCTTTGGCTGAAATAAAGAGATGGAGTGATGCCAACCCCAATCATTTACCTGTTTTTATCAATGTCGAGTCCGAAACCGAAACCCCCGGCGACCAGGTTCATTTTCTTCGCAATCTAACTCACGCTGCACCATTTGATTCAATAGCACTGGATAACCTGGATGGTGAAGTGAAAAGCGTTTTTGGCGCTAATCTTGATGGTGTCATTACGCCCGATAAGATTAGAGGAAATTATGCAACTCTTGAACAAGCTGTTTTAGCTGGCAATTGGCCAACAGTTGCTGCTGCCAGGGGGAAAGTGGTTTTTATAATTGACGTGCATGCTAATGTTGAGCAGCTTTACAAAACGGGCCACCCTTCATTTAAAGGTCGCGCTATGTTTACCTACGCCAACCCCGGTACCTCCGAGGCGGCCTTTGTCATCATGAACGGCCCTTATAAAAAGCAAGACCAGATAAAAGAAGCCGTAAGGAAAGGCTACATAGTGCGCACTCGTAGCGATGGAGGCACCCATGAGGCAAGAGAAGGCGATTACCGTAATATGGAGGAAGCTTTTTCAAGTGGTGCACAAATCATCTCTACAGATTACTATAAACCCGATTACCGCGCCGGGAAAAAGGGATGGAGCGATTACCATGTTGTATTTCCGCAAGGAGGCATGGCGCGGGTTGATACCATAGCCCAACATACCATAGCCCTGCCACTGCCTGTTAAGGAGTGATTGATATTGGCATTAACAAGTGGTTGTAATTGTGATTAATGCCAAGTTTAATTTTATTTATTATATTCCGTAAAATTTCGTGTTCACCCCAAATAACTATTTATGAAAATCAGATTACAATTTACACTTGGTTTGGTATTATGCCTTTTTATTGGTCGGTATAATTTGATGGCACAAGCGCCGCAACAAATTAATTACCAGGCCATAGTGCGCGATGCTTCAGGTCATACGCTGGCAGCTAATTCTCATGTTAGCGTCCGTTTCCAAATTCACGATCTTTCGCCAACAGGTTCGGTGGTTTACGCTGAAACATCTGCCGCTACAACCAATCAGTTTGGCTTAATTACCTATGCAATAGGTAGCGGCAGCAACCTTGCTACAGTAGATTGGGCCTCAGGCGCCAAATACCTTCAAATAGAAATTGACCCTACGGGCGGTAGTAGTTATGCCGATATGGGTACCTCACAATTATTAAGTGTTCCTTATGCCTTATTTGCTGGTAACTCAGCCGCTGGCCCGGTTGGGCCTACCGGGTCTCAAGGCCAAACCGGAGCAATTGGCAATACCGGCGTAACAGGCCCTACCGGTCAGGGGGTGCAGGGAGTTACTGGTACTCAGGGCATTCAGGGTGCAACGGGAAATGCAGGCGCTCAGGGCCCAACAGGCCTTAATGGTAACGATGGCGCAGTTGGCGTAACAGGCGCTACAGGTGCTCAAGGAGGGCCTGGGTTAACAGGCAGTAACGGCCCAACCGGGCTAACCGGCAATGACGGAGTTGCGGGGCCAACGGGTGCAACGGGCTTAAATGGTAATGATGGTGCAGCCGGCCCTACCGGTGCAAATGGCAATAATGGTGCTACGGGTAATGACGGAAGCAATGGTGCAATCGGCGCAACTGGTGCAACCGGTCCCTCTGGCCCGGCGGGTAACAACGGAAATAACGGTGCAACCGGTGTAACCGGCCCATCAGGTGCAACCGGCAATAATGGTGCAACTGGAAATGATGGAAGTAATGGCACAGCCGGGCCAACTGGCGCAACTGGTTCCACGGGTAATGGTGGAAATAATGGCGCGACTGGGGCAACCGGTTTAACCGGCCCTACAGGTGCAGGCCTCACCGGTCCAACTGGTTCGACCGGCGTGGGTACTGCCGGTGCAACCGGAGCTACTGGTGTAACTGGTCCTACCGGTACTGGATTAACCGGGCCAACGGGTAATAACGGAAACAATGGTGCTACCGGTGTAACCGGCCCAACAGGATTAACCGGCCCAACGGGCTCTGGTGCAACCGGCGCTACAGGAATTGGTACAATAGGTGCAACCGGCGTAACCGGTGCAACCGGATCTACCGGCGTTGGCTTAACAGGTGCAACGGGAGCGGCAGGAGCAACCGGACAGAACGGTTCAACGGGCGATACAGGGCCTGCTGGTGGCCCAACGGGGCCAACGGGTCCTACTGGCGCAACTGGCCCTTCGGGAAACAATCCTATAGTTACTTTTTATGCGCAGAGCCTTGCGAACTCTTCCAGTACAAGCACTTCATTTCAAACAAAAGTTTCACTAACGCTAGGTGCGGGTACCTATATTATAACTTTTTCTGCCGAAGTTGCTTCAGCAGCTGATGCAGCGGGAGTTTACTATAAGTTCAACACCGGTTTAACATCATGGAGCGGCTTGCCTTTTGTCAATATCCCCATGTTTTACACACCGGTTTCTAATACGGTAGAGGTAACATATGCAACTTCAACTACAGCAACTATAAGTTATGCCGGCGGCGGCGGTGGTGATGATGGTAATATGCGGAATGCCACTATAACGGCTATACAGATAAATTAAGGTCTCCCTTATGCCAAAAGATTGAGAAATTCAATCAATACAAATGGGCAGCTTAAACTGCCCATTTGTATTTCCAATAAAGAGGGTTTATCATTTCTGCAGACTTAACTCTTTAAAAAGAATTTCGCCTATCAACAGCATTTTTGTAGTTTGGCAGGCAAAATCATATCTATATGAAAATATTGAAAGGAATTATAATTGCGCTAGTGGCACTCTTCGCTTTATACCTGGTAGTGGCGCTCGTGGCGCCTAAAACCTTTAATGTGCAGCGCAAAATTACCATCAATGTTTCGCCTGATGTAGTATTTGGTGAGATTACCAGTTTTCAGAATTGGGAAAAATGGAGCCCTTGGATAGAAGGCGATTCCACTATTAAAAACACATATAGCGGGCCTGTCAGTGGAGTGGGTAATAAATCATCATGGACCAGTAAAAAAAGTGGTAATGGCTCTATGGAAATTACGCAAGTCGTTCCGGGCAAATACATGAAATCAAAGATTACTATTGAGAGTTTTGATCCTTTCGAAAGCCATTTTAATCTCACGCCAGTAGCTGGTGGCACTGAGGTTTCGTGGGCCGATAGTGGCGGGTTTCCATTTTTGTGGAGGCCTTTTGGTCTCTTTTCTGAAAAAATGATGAGCCCGGATTTAGAACATGGTTTGGCTAATTTGAAAAAGTATTTGGAGTCTATGCCACCCGTGTTCAAATTGGGCGAATTCAAAGTAGAAGAGCTGTCATCGCAAATTATTCTTGCAGTAGTTGACTCATGTCCTGCTTCCGAATTGGGGTCAAAATTTGGACCCATATACGGCGAAATTGGCGTTGTGATGAAGAAAAACAAGCTTGACTTTATTGGGCCTGTAAGGGGCTATTATTATAACTACTCTCCCGAAAACACGGTATTTGAACCTGCCGTGCCTATAGCTAAAGTTGTAAAAGGTGAAGGTCGTGTAAAATGCAGAACAACGGGTAAAGTAAAAGCCGTCACAGTTTCGTTTTTTGGCGACTATAAATACTTAAGCAAAGCCTGGATGGCCGTTACCGATTATATAAAAGCGAATAAACTTGTGCAGAACGGCACACCATGGGAAACGTACGTAACCGACCCCACTGCCGTAAAAGATAAGCTGCTGATTGAAACCAAAATCAATATACCGGTTAAGTAAAAGAGGTTTCCTTATTTTTTTACCACAACGCTTTGTGGATCCCGAATTTCGACGGTTGCCGGATTTTAATATTAATAAGCTTCCAAGGCGTTGCGTAAATTTCTACTTTCATCTCATAAAACTATTTGTTGCATATGAAACTCAAATATGCTATTAACCTGCACAAAGGAACAACGGCTTTTTTTGTAATTGCATTGATGCTGGCTTATCATAATTTTTCTGTTACCGCCTGGGTGTACCTTGCGCTTCATGGTAGCTATGGATTTATGTGGTTGTTTAAAGGCCGCGTTTTCCCCGACCGGCAGTGGGAAGAAAAGGTTTCTATACCGTACGGGCTATTAGCCTTTTCAGCTTTGGGCTTGTATTGGATTGCACCGGTATACATAGTTTACTATCGCATAGAACCGCAAGCCTGGGTTATTGGTGCTGCGGTAACTTTAAATGTAATGGGCACTCTACTACACTTTGGTAGCGATGCGCAAAAGCA